>CANFPJ010000007.1 GCA_947448885.1 Comamonadaceae bacterium | reverse complement strand
GGCCAAGCCCCGCAGGATGGGTACCCACGCGATGGGTTGATTGAACATTTGCATCTGTTGCAAGACGCCCACGGCGGATTGCACAAAAGCCATTTGGTGGCCTTGGCCCAGCTCATGCGATTGAGCCTGTCACAGGTCTACGAGGTGGCCAGTTTTTACCACCACTTCCATATCTTGGATGAAGGCCAAGCCGCCCCGCGCTTGACCCTTCGGGTGTGTGACGGCCTCTCGTGCAGCTTGGCCGGGGCTGATGCCTTGTTCGATCAATTGCAAGCGCAAATGGACCCAGGTGTTCAAGTGCTGCGTGCGCCTTGTGTGGGGCGGTGCGAAACGGCGCCGGTGGCGGTGGTGCACCAGCGCGCTGTGGTCCATGCCACGGTGGATGCGGTGAAAGCCTGTGTGGCAGCAGGTTCTTTTCCGCAGGCACCCACGGCCCCACAAGCTTGGCCCCAAGCGCCGCAAGCTTGGTGTGAGCCTGCCCACCCGCAGGCGGTGGGGCTGGACGCTTACCGCGCCGACGGGGGCTACCGTTTGCTGGTTGATGTGGTGGCCGGGCGTGTCGACACCGAGTCTGTGTTGCTCACCATGGAGAGCTCGGGCTTGCGCGGTTTGGGCGGGGCCGGCTTTCCTGCGGGGCGCAAATGGCGCATCGTGCGCGATCAACCCGGGCCGCGTTACATGGCCGTCAACATCGACGAGGGCGAGCCCGGCACCTTCAAAGACCGGGTGTATTTGGAGCGTGATCCGCACCGCTTTTTGGAGGGCGCGCTCTTGGCGGCCCAGGTGGTGGGCTGCGAGCGCATTTATATCTACCTGCGTGATGAATACCACGGCTGCCGCACCACCTTGACCCAAGCGATGACCGAGCTGCAAGCCCAGCCACCCTGTGCTTTGCCCCACATGGAATTGCGCCGCGGTGCGGGTGCCTACATTTGTGGCGAAGAGTCAGCGATGCTGGAGAGCATTGAGGGGCGCCGTGGCGAGCCGCGCCTGCGCCCCCCCTATATTGCCGAAAAGGGTTTGTGGGGCAAACCCACGTTGGCGCACAACTTTGAAACGCTGTATTGGGTGCGCGACATGGTCGAGCGCGGGGCGGCGCATTTTTCCCGGCAAGGCCGGCATGGGCGCACGGGTTGGCGCTCTTTCAGTGTCAGCGGGCGTGTCCGTGAGCCCGGCGTCAAGTTGGCACCGGCGGGCATCACGCTGCGCGAATTGATCGATGAATATTGCGGTGGCATGGCCCCTGGCCACACCTTGTATGCGTATTTGCCGGGCGGTGCTTCAGGCGGCATCTTGCCGGCGCGTTTGGCCGATGTGCCCCTCGACTTTGACACCCTGCAAGCGCACGGTTGTTTCATTGGGTCGGCGGCCATCGTGGTTTTGGGTCACAACGACCGGGCCCGCAATGCGGCCTTGAACGTGATGCAGTTTTTCGCCGACGAAAGCTGTGGCCAATGCACGCCATGCCGGGTGGGCACCGACAAGGCTGCCGCCTTGATGCAAGCCCCAGTGTGGGACGTCGCCACCTTGCAAGACTTGGCGCAAGTGATGGGCGACGCTTCGATTTGCGGCTTGGGTCAGGCCGCCCCCAACCCGATTCAGTGCGTGCTGAGGTATTTTCCGCATGAAGTCGGTGCCAGCCCTGAGGAGGCCGCGTGAGCCAGCCGATTGCTTTCCACCTCAACGGCCTGCCGGTGCAAGCCCATGCCGGTGAAACCTTGTGGGAGGTGGCCCAGCGCCAAGGCGTGGCGATTCCGCATTTGTGCCATAAGCCGGGCTATCGGCCCGATGGCAATTGCCGCGCCTGTGTGGTCGAGGTCAAGGGCGAGCGCACTTTGGCTGCCAGTTGCTGTCGCACACCGACCGCTGGCATGGCCGTGCACACCGACAGCGAACGGGCGCAGAAAAGCCGCGCCCTGGTGATGGAGTTGTTGCTGGCCGACCGACCCGACAGCGGCGTGCAATGGGTGGACGGCCATGCCGACTTGCCCCATGGCGAACTCAGCCAGTGGGCGCGCCAAATGGGGGTGCGCGTTCGGCCGGCCTTGCAAGATTTGCGCAGCGAGGACGCGCATGACGCACAAGGTGTGGCATGGCGCGACGATTCGCACCCTGCGATGGCGGTCGATTTGTCTGCGTGTATCCAATGCGACCGTTGTGTGCGTGCCTGTGGCGAGGTGCAGGTCAACCAAGTCATTGGGGTGCAAGGGCGGGGCGCTGAATCGCGCATCGTGTTTGACCTGGCCGATGCCATGGGCGAGAGCACCTGTGTGGCCTGTGGCGAATGCGTGCAAGCCTGTCCCACCGGTGCGCTCAGCACCAAAACCCAGTTGGGCGACCAGCAGGTGGACCGCCAAGTCGATTCGGTGTGTCCGTTTTGTGGCGTGGGTTGTTTGCTCACCTATCACGTGAAAGACGAGCGCATTGTCAAAGTGCAAGGTCGGGCTGGACCCGCCAATGAGGAACGGCTGTGCGTCAAAGGCCGTTTTGGTTTTGATTACGCCCACCACCCCGACCGCTTGACCACCCCCTTGGTGCGCAAAGCGGGTATGCCCAAGTCGCTGGACCTCAACCGCGAGCCTTCGCGATGGGCCGAAGTTTTCAGGCCCGCCACTTGGGATGAAGCTTTGGACCTGGCGTCTCAGGGTTTGATGCGCTTGCGCGAGCAATACGGGCCCAAGAGCTTGGCCGGTTTTGGTTCGGCCAAAGGCAGCAATGAAGAAGCTTATTTGTTTCAGAAATTGGTGCGCACCGGTTTGGGCAGCAACAACGTCGACCACTGCACCCGGCTGTGCCACGCCTCCAGCGTGGCGGCATTGCTCGAAGGGGTGGGCTCTGGGGCGGTGAGCAACCCGGTGCGCGATGTGGCCCAGGCCGAGTTGATCGTGGTGATTGGCGCCAACCCCAGCGCCAACCACCCGGTGGCGGCCACCTGGATCAAAAACGCGGTGGAGCGGGGCGCGCGTTTGGTGTTGATGGACCCGCGCCGCACCGACCTGGCCCGCCACGCCTGGCGCCATGTGGCGTTCAAGCCCGACACCGATGTGGCTTTGCTCAACGCCTTGCTGCACATCATCATCACCGAAGGGTGGACGAACCAGGCCTTTGTGCGTGAGCGCACCCGCGACTTTGAAGCCCTGGCTTTGCATGTGCAGGCCTTCACCCCCGAGCGCATGGCGCCCATTTGTGGCATCGATGTGGCCACCTTGCGCGAAGTGGCCCACGCCTTTGCCCATTCGCCGGCTGCGATGGTGTTGTGGGGCATGGGCGTGAGCCAGCATGTGCACGGCACCGACAACGTGCGCTGCCTGATTGCATTGGCCAGCGTCACCGGTCAAATTGGTCGGCCCGGCACCGGCTTGCACCCCTTGCGTGGCCAAAACAATGTGCAAGGCGCCAGCGATGCGGGCCTGATTCCCATGATGCTGCCCAACTACCAACGGATCAGCGACCCCCAAGCCTTGAAATGGTTTGAGGATTTTTGGGGCCAGTCGCTGGACTCCCAACCGGGCTACACCGTGGTGGAAATCATGGACAAGGCCTTGGCCGCTGACAGCGACCCGCACAAGGTGCGGGGCATGTACATCATGGGCGAGAACCCGGCCATGAGCGACCCCGATTTGAACCATGCCCGTGCGGCCTTGGCCGCCCTGGACCATTTGGTGGTGCAAGATATTTTTCTGACCGAGACCGCTTGGCTGGCCGATGTGGTGCTGCCCGCCAGTGCCTGGCCTGAAAAAATGGGCACAGTGACCAACACCGATCGCATGGTGCAAATGGGCCGTCCTGCGTTGACCCCACCGGGGCAGGCCCAGATGGATTTGTGGATCATTCAGCAATTGGCCCAACGCATGGGCCTGGACTGGCATTACCCGGGCGAGCACGCCGGTGTGGCTGCGGTGTATGAAGAAATGCGCCAAGCCATGCACGGTGTGATTTCAGGGATTTCTTGGCAACGTGTGTCAGCGGCGTCCAGCGTCACTTACCCCTGCTTGAGCGATCAAGACCCAGGCCAAGCCATGGTGTTTGAACACGATTTCCCCACGCCCGATGGTCGGGTGCGCTTGGTACCGGCCGACCTCATTTTGGCCCATGAATTGCCCGATGCCGAGCACCCGTTTGTGCTGATCACTGGGCGCCAACTCGAGCACTGGCACACCGGCAGCATGACCCGGCGCTCGCAGGTGCTGGACGCGATTGAGCCCGAAGCCAGTTTGTTGATGTGCGCTGCCGATATGCTCCGCATGGGCGTGCATGCCGGTGACTTGGTGCGGGTGCGTTCACGCCGGGGCGAGCTGCAAGTGCGCGTTCGCCAAGACGAGGGCACGCCCGAGGGCACGGTGTTTTTGCCATTTGCTTACCGCGAAGCCGCGGCCAATTTGCTCACCAACGCTGCCTTGGACCCGGTGGGCAAAATACCCGAGTTGAAGTTTTGTGCGGTGCAGGTGCTGGCGCTTGCACAGCCCATCCCCGTGCCTGCCCTTTGAGACCATCCATGACCATGAAATACCGACCCATGCAGCGTTTCACTTTTGTTTTTTCGATGGGCTTGGCCCTGTGGACAGCCCTGTGGCTGGGTAGTCCCAGCGTGATGGCACAAACGCCCGCCGCTTGGGAAAATTTGACAGAGCAATTGGTGAGCGTTGAGTTGTCGCCGGGTGTGCGGCAAGAAGGTGTGTTGTCTTTGCGCACCGGCACCCAAAGCCCCGATGTGTTGGCCGTGTTGCTCCCCGGCCACCCATCGGTGTTGCGACCGGTGGTGACCGATCAACGCATGAGCGCATCGCGCCTGCCGGGCAACTTTCTGGTGCGCGCGCGGCGCCATTTGTCCGATGAGCGCATTGCTTTGTTGCTGGTCGACTGCCGCAGCGACAGTGGCGACGAGTGCTCATCCAAATACCAAGCGTCGGCAGGCCGACACAGCGATGTGTCGGCACTCATCCAATCGGTGCGCCAGCAACTGCCCAGCATCCAAAAGGTGTGGCTGGTGTCCACCAGCATGGGCAGCATCTCCAGCGCTTTCATGCCCATGCATGGCAAGGGGGTGTATGCCGGGGCGATTCACACCGCTGCCATCACAGAACCCTATGCCATGTACTCTTACCGAGAACTCGGTGGTTTTGACTATGGGCAAATCACTGGCGTGCAGGCCTTTGTGCACCACCAAAATGATCCGTGTCCGTTCACCACCCATTCAGGGGCAGCCAAATTGGCGCAGAAATTCAACATTCCCCTGGTCACTGTGCATGGGGGCAGCGGTTTTCAAGGCCATCCTTGCCGCGCTTTCACAGAGCATGGTTTCACGGGCAAAGAGCGCGAGGTGATGCAGCACATCGGCCAAATTTTAAAAACCGGCCAGGCCAACAACGCCGATGTGCGTTGATCCGCCCATGACCGACTGGACCCCCCTCACCACCAGTGTTTTGATGCGCCGCGAGCGTGTGCCTGGTGCCATGTCCAAATGGCAAACTTGGCGCTGGGTGTTGCACGATGTGGTTTTGCAAGACCCCAGCCACAGCGGACCCGCACGCTTGTTGAGCGACAGCGAAGATGTGCAAATTTGGCTGCACACGGGCTTTGAAGTCGGTTTGTTCAAAGACGATGCCGAAGGCTACTACCTCAACGCCACCTCGCCCCAGCCCTGTTGGTTTGTGCTGTGGCGCATGGAAGAGGAGGCGGCATTGGCCCAAGAACCGGTGGCCGTGCCCACCATGGTCAGCTTGAGTTACCACGACGCGGGTCGTTGGCTCGATGCCCAAGAAAGCGTGGATCAAGTGCCCGCGCCGCTAGAAGTTCTGGCTTGGATGAGCGAGTTTGCCCAAACCCATTGGGTGGCAGAGGGCAAAAAACGCCAACGCCCAGAGAGCTTTCGGGGGCTGCAAGACCGCTTTGGCAACCCCGCTTCGATCACCACCGATAAAAACCGCAAGCTTTGAGGGCATGGCCTGGGCCTTAACATCTCACCATGGCTGATGACGGTTTTTTGCAGCGCTGGTCCAAACGCAAATCATTGCAAGGGCTTGGCACGTCAGAGGCAAACCACAAACCCAACACCTTGCCGGTGGTGGGGTCAGCCCAACCAGAAGGCACCACGCCAACCCCGGGCGCCAGCCCCGCACATGGGGAAACCTCGCAACGCCGCCTCGCGCAAACCGTTGCTGCGCCTGCACCTGATTCGCCCGCTCCGCCTTTGGCACCCCATGCGCCACTCAGCGACCCAGTGCCTGCGCCGCAAATGGCCGATGCCCAAGCCCTCACCCCCGCATCAGACTTTCGTCCCTTCATGGCGCAGGGCGTGGCCCCTGAGGTGAAAAACGCCGCCATGAAGAAACTCTTTGCCGATCCGCACTTCAATGTGATGGACCGCATGGACATCTACATTGACGACTACAGCCAGCCCGACCCTTTGCCCCTGGCCATGCTGCGGCAAATGAACGGGGCGAAGTTTTTGAACTTGTTTGAAGATGAAGAACAGGACAAAGACAAAGCCGCATGGGCTGGCGCGCCCGATGAGGACATGGGTCAAGCGCCTTTGAGCGCGCAAGCATCCGATGCGACCGAGACCTCAATTGCCAGTTGCCAACCCGCGGGTGACACTGGCCCCCACGCCACCACCCTGCCTGTACCCAAGGCCTAGACCGGCCGGTGGCCATACCACTGTCATGCACAATCCGCTGCCATGACCACCCTGATTTGTGATTGCAACCAGACCATGCCCTTGGATGCAAAGGCGCTGGGTCAAAGCCTGAATGAATCGCTGCATGTGCACAGCAGTTTGTGTCGGCGCGAAGCCCAGGGCTTTTTGAATGCCCTCCAGGGTGGCGAACCGCTGGTGGTGGCTTGTACCCAAGAAAAACGTTTGTTTGAAGACTTGGCGCAGCAAGCCCGTGAATCAAACCCGGCCTTGCCTTGGGTGCCGATGAAGTTTGTCAACATCCGCGAGACGGCAGGGTGGGGGCGAGAGTCGGCCCAGGCCATGCCCAAAATGGCTGCCCTGTTGGCCCAGGCGCAAATGCCCGATGCCGAGCCCGTGCCCTCGGTCACTTACAAAAGCGCGGGTCGATTGCTCATCGTCGCCGAATTGGGCCGCGCCCAGGCCTTGGCCGATAGCTTGGGCGATGCCCTGGAAATCACCTTGATGGCCGATGGCCCGCTCAGTGGCGTGCCGGCGCAAGACCGCCGCTACCCGGTCATCGCGGGTGAATGGGTGGGCTTGAACGGTTGGTTGGGTGCGTTCAACTTGCAATGGCGGCGCAGCAACCCCATCGATTTGGATTTGTGCACCCGCTGCAATGCCTGTGTGGCTGCTTGCCCTGAGCAAGCGATTGGCTTGGACTACCAGGTCAATTTGGCGGCCTGTCAATCGCACCGCGATTGCGTGAAGGCCTGTGGTGTTGCCGGTGCGATTGATTTTCAGCGCGAGCCCCTGGTCGAAAGCGCCGAGTTTGATGTGGTGTTGGACTTGCGCAGCACCCCGGCCTTTGACCGCCACGCCCTGCCGCAGGGCTACTTTCGCCAAGACGACATGGCGACTTTGCTGCGCTTGCGCGAGCTGGTGGGTGAGTTTGAAAAGCCCAAGTTCTTTCAGTACAAGGCCAGCGTTTGTGCGCACAGCCGCAACACCCAAATCGGTTGTCATGCTTGCATCGATGTGTGCTCAGCCCAGGCCATCTCCAGCGATGCCAGCCGCCAGCAAATCAAGGTCAACCCGCACTTGTGTGTGGGCTGTGGGGCTTGCACCACCGTGTGCCCCACGGGTGCGCTGACCTATGCCTATCCCGACGTCAGCCATTGGGGTGTCACCGCCAAAACGCTGCTCAGCACCTATGCCAAGGCGGGTGGCCGCGATGCGATTTTGTTGCTGCACAGCCAAGGCCAGGGTCAGGCGCTGGTCCATGCGCTGGGGCGAGCGGCCGCTTTGAAGCGCGCCCATGGCTTGCCTGCACGCGTGATCCCCATGCCCATGTGGCACACCGCGAGTGTGGGTGCCGATGTGTGGATGTCCATGCTGGCTTTTGGGGCTGCCCAAGTGCTGGTGTTGACCACCGATGAAGAGGCGCCTCAGTACCTGCAAGCGGTGCAGGCCCAAATGGACCAAGTGCAAACGGTGTTGCATGGGTTGGGGTACCCAGGTCAGCACATCCTGGGCATCCACGCATTGCACGAGCGTGATTTGGATGCGCAACTCCAAGCCTTGCCCCCAGCGCCTGCCCAACGGCCGCCAGCGGCCAAATTTGCCCTGACCCGGGACAAACGCAGCTCGTTGGAGATGGCCTTGAACCATTGGATGAGCCATGCCCCGGCGGCTGCATCGCGGCCCGAAGCCATTGCGCTGCCCGCCGCTGGGGCTTTTTGGGGTGGCGTGCAAGTCGATGCGGCCGCGTGTACCTTGTGCCTGAGCTGCGTCAGCGCTTGTCCGGCCATCGCCTTGCAAGACAACCCGGAAAAGCCGGAGCTGGCCATCATCGAAAAGAATTGTGTGCAGTGCGGTTTGTGCGTCACGACCTGCCCTGAAAACGCCATCCAAACCATGCCGCGTTTGTTGCTCACCCCCGCGCGCCTAGAGCGCCAGGTGCTCAACCAAAGCCAGCCTTACAGCTGTGTGCGTTGCAGCAAGCCGTTTGGCACCTTGAAAGCCATTGAGGCGATGCTGGGCAAGCTCAGCGGTCACGCCATGTTTCAAGGGGCGGCTGCCGAGCGACTCAAGATGTGCAGCGATTGCCGGGTGATCGACATTTACTCGGCGGGTGACGAGCAGCGCATCGTTTAGCGGGTCCTTGCCCTGATCCACCGCCAGCCAAATCCATGAACCTGCCTTTGACCCCACCCCCCACATCGTCGGCCTTGGACGAAGAAACCGCCCGCGCCGAGTTATATGGCTTGATCGCGGGCTTGTTTTACGCCCCCCCGGATGACGCTTTGCTGGGCCAACTGCGCGTGGCGGTGACCGAGGCCCCCGCTTCAGGGGGCTTTTTGGAAGAACCATGGCGCCAGTTGGTGAGCGTCTCCAGAAGCGCCAACCCAAGCCAGATTGCCGCCGAACACGATGCCCTGTTTGGTGGCTTGGGTCAGCCCGAGGTGTATTTGTTTGCTTCACACCACCTGAGTGGCTTTTTGAACGAAAAACCCTTGGCGGCCTTGCGCACCGATTTGGCCGAGTTGGGCTTGGGCCGCGATGAAAGCTTGCCCGAAACCGAGGACCATGTGTCCTATTTGTGCGAGGTCATGCGCTATTTGATCGCTGGGGACGATGTGGCCGTGGCCAACTTGAGTCGCCAAAAAGAATTCTTTGCACGCCACCTGCAGCCCTGGGTGCACCTGGTGTGTGACGCCTTGCAGGCCCACCCGCGCGCTCAGTTTTATGCGGCTTTGGCAGGGTTGCTGAGGGCCTTTGCTGAGGTCGAGACCCAGGGTTTTGACATGTTGGATGGGGGTTGATCCCATGCATTGGTCATGCGGAGTGATGCACAGTCATTTAAAAAATATATATTTCTTCTTATAAGGAAAAACCCTTGCTCTTTAAACTGATAAACACCTGAAAATTGCAATGAAGTTTATGTGCGCTCTGTGCGCAGGTTTTCTGGTGAATTTTTACCTTTTGGGAAAGCAATTTATCTTGGAGATATCTGCATGAACAACCAATCAGCACCTACCTCACGCCGGGGATTCTTCTGGGGTGCCGCTGCCGCAGGCGCGGCTGTGGCCACGGTGGCCAGTGTCAAGGCCGTTGACACAGGGGCCGCAATCCCCTCAGAAAGTTTGCCAGCCGCGCCGGCCAAGGGCGGCGGTTACAGCTTGAGCGAACACGTCAAGCGTTACTACCAAACCACCCGTGTCTGATCGAGGACCTCCCATGCTACTGACCAAAAAATCCGACAGCACCCCTCGCGCAGGCTCACCGTTTGTTCACCGCCTGCAGCGGGGCTTGGCCCAGGCCATTCCCACCATGGACCGACGCGCTTTTTTGCGCCGTTCGGGCTTGGGCGTGGGCGTGGGCTTGGCCGCCAGCCAACTGACCTTGGTGAAAAAGTCCCAAGCTGCTGGCCCCAACCAAGGTGACGGTTCTGGCAAGGTGGAAGTCAAGCGCACCGTCTGCACCCATTGCTCGGTCGGTTGTGCGGTCGATGCGGTGGTGGAAAACGGCGTGTGGGTGCGCCAAGAACCGGTGTTTGACTCGCCCATCAACCTGGGCGCACATTGCGCCAAGGGTGCGGCTTTGCGCGAGCACGGCCATGGTGAGTTCCGCTTGCGCCACCCGATGAAGTTGGTCGACGGCAAATACCAGCGCATCAGCTGGGACCAAGCACTGAATGAAATTTCCGAGAAATTGCTCGAGCTGCGCAAGACCAGTGGCCCAGACTCTATCTACTGGGTGGGTTCGAGCAAGCACAACAACGAGCAAGCCTATTTGCTGCGCAAGTTTGTGAGTTTTTGGGGCAGCAACAACTGCGACCACCAAGCGCGCATTTGCCACTCCACCACCGTGGCTGGCGTGGCCAACACCTGGGGTTACGGGGCCATGACCAACTCGTACAACGACATGCAAAACAGCAAGGTCGCTTTGTACATCGGCTCCAACGCGGCCGAGGCGCACCCGGTGAGCTTGCTGCACATGCTGCATGCCAAAGAAACCGGCACCAAGATGATCGTGGTTGACCCGCGCTTCACCCGCACGGCGGCCAAGGCCGACGAGTATGTGCGCATCCGCTCAGGCTCCGACATTCCGTTCTTGTTTGGCTTGCTGCACATCATCTTCAAAAACGGTTGGGAAGACAAAAAATACATCAACGACCGGGTCTATGGCATGGACAAGGTCAAAGAAGATGTGATGGCCAAATGGACGCTCGACAAGGTCGAAGAGGCCTGTGGCGTCAAGCCCGAACAAATGATCAAAGTGGCCACTTGGCTGCATGAAAACCGACCTGGCACCATCGTTTGGTGCATGGGCCAAACCCAACACACCATAGGCAACGCCATGGTGCGCGCCTCTTGCATTTTGCAATTGGCCTTGGGCAATGTGGGCAAGTCCGGTGGTGGCACCAATATCTTCCGTGGCCACGACAACGTGCAAGGCGCCACCGATGTCGGCCCCAACCCCGACTCATTGCCCGGTTATTACGGTTTGGTCGAGGGCTCGTGGAAGCATTTCGCCAAGACCTGGGGCGTGGATTTTGAATGGATCAAGGGCCGCTTTTCAGCCCCTGGCATGATGAGCAAGCCGGGCATCACGGTATCGCGCTGGATTGACGGCGTGATGGAGAAAAACGAGTTCATCGACCAAGACAGCAATCTGCGCGGTGTGTTCTTCTGGGGCCATGCACCCAACTCGCAAACCCGTGGCCTGGAGATGAAGCGCGCCATGGACAAGCTGGACTTGTTGGTGGTGGTCGATCCCTACCCATCGGCCACCGCGGCCATGGCCGCCATGCCGGGCAAGGCCGAAGACAAAAACCCCAACCGCGCGGTTTACCTGTTGCCGGCGGCCACACAGTTTGAAACCAGCGGTTCATGCACCGCGTCCAACCGCTCCATTCAATGGCGCGAAAAAGTCATTGAGCCCTTGTGGGAGAGCCGCTCTGACCACATGATCATGTACCAACTGGCGCAAAAGCTGGGCTTTGACAAAGAGCTGGTCAAAAACTACAAGATGCAAAAAGTCAAAGGCATGGACGAACCCGTGCCCGATGACATCTTGCGCGAAATCAACAAGTGCGTGTGGACCATTGGCTACACCGGCCAAAGCCCTGAGCGGCTGCAAGCGCACATGCGCAACATGCATTTGTTCGATGTCAAAACGCTCAAGGCCAAAGGCGGCAAAGACGCCGCCACGGGTTACGACTTCACCGGCGATTACTTCGGTTTGCCCTGGCCGTGTTGGGGCACCCCGGCGCTCAAGCACCCAGGCTCACCCAATTTGTACGACACCTCCAAACACGTCATGGAGGGCGGCGGTAACTTCCGTGCCAACTTTGGTGTGGAGCGTGAGGGCAAGAGCCTGTTGGCCGAAGACGGCTCGCACTCCTTGGGCGCCGACATCACCACCGGCTACCCCGAGTTGGACCATGTGCTGCTCAAAAAGCTGGGTTGGTGGGACGAACTCAATGACGCCGAAAAAGCCGCCGCCGAAGGCAAAAACTGGAAGACCGACAGCTCTGGCGGCATGATCCGCGTGTTCATGCAAAACCACGGCTGCCACCCGTTTGGCAATGCCAAAGCACGGGCCGTGGTGTGGAACTTCCCCGACGCCATCCCCCAGCACCGCGAGCCCTTGTATGGCAACCGGCCTGATCTGATGGCCAAGTACCCGACCCACGACGATAAAAAGGCCTTCTGGCGTTTGCCCACCTTGTACAAAACCGTGCAAGACAAGAACATCGCCGACAAGGTGCACGAAAAGTACCCGCTCATCATGACTTCTGGCCGTTTGGTGGAGTACGAGGGTGGCGGCGAAGAAACCCGCTCCAACCCCTGGTTGGCCGAATTGCAGCAAGACATGTTTGTCGAGCTCAACCCCAAAGCCGCCGCCGATCGCGGTGTGCGCAATGGCGAGCAAGTTTGGGTCAGCACCCCCACCGGGGCGCGCATCAAGGTCATGGCCATGGTCACCGAACGGGTGGGACCCGACACGGTGTTTTTGCCGTTTCACTTCTCGGGCCGTTGGCAAGGCGCTGACATGTTGGCGCATTACCCCACTGGCGCGGCACCGGTGGTGCGGGGCGAGGCGATCAACACCGCCACCACCTATGGCTACGACAGCGTCACCATGATGCAAGAGACCAAGACCACTGTGTGCAACATCGAGCGGGCGTGAGCTGCACCCCACACCCGAATAGGAGATTCCCATGGCCCGCATGAAGTTCATCTGTGATGCCGAGCGTTGCATCGAATGCAATGGTTGCGTCACCGCTTGCAAAAACGAACACGAAGTTCCCTGGGGCGTGAACCGCCGCCGGGTGGTCACCTTGAATGACGGCGTGCCCGGCGAGAAGTCCATTTCGGTCGCGTGCATGCATTGCTCGGACGCACCTTGCATGGCGGTGTGCCCGGTCAACTGTTTTTACAAAACCGACGAAGGCGTTGTGTTGCATGACAAAGACGTCTGCATCGGCTGCGGCTACTGCTCTTACGCCTGCCCATTTGGGGCGCCGCAGTTCCCCGCTCAAGGCACGTTTGGTGTGCGCGGCAAGATGGACAAATGCACCTTCTGTGCAGGCGGCCCAGAAGCCAATGGCAGCCAGGCTGAGTTTGAAAAATATGGTCGCAACCGCTTGGCCGAAGGCAAATTGCCCGCTTGCGCTGAAATGTGTTCGACCAAGGCCTTGCTCGCTGGTGACGGTGACGTGGTGGCCGACATCTTCCGCAACCGCGTGCTCAAGCGCAACAAGGGCGCTGAGGTGTGGGGTTGGGGCACGGCTTACGGCAGCAGCAAAGCCGGCACCGCACCGGCCAAGGAAGGCGGCAAATCATGAGCAAATCCCTTTTGTCCGTGGCTTTGGTGGCCAGCTTGGGCTTGAGTGCTTGCATGGAAAAACCCCAGACCTTGGGCACCAAGTCGGATGCTGCGCCGTTCACTGGCACCGGCAATGCACCAACTGCTTTTGTCAATGGCGGCTGGAAGGCGGGTGACAAAACCAGTTGGGAGCAAGCTTTGCGCACCCGTGCCCAGGATGGGCAAAACGATTACGCCAAATCCAACTGAGCAAAGGCCAAACACCATGAAACGCACCATGATTTGGGCCATCGCTTGGACCTTGCCCTGGCTGTGCAGCGGTGTGGCCGCCCAAGACAAGCCCGCCACGCCTCCCGCGGCTGTCGAGGCATCGGCCGACCCCCAATACTTGCAACAAAGCAATGCCGAGCGGGCCCAGGTGCAGCCGGGCAACAACGCGCCGGTGTGGCGCCAAGTGGGGCAAGGCACCACGGGTTACAGCAGCCTGCCCCTGAGCCAGGCGCCCGAAGCGGGGAATTTGGTTCAGCCTTTTGCCCAATACCCCGGCGCGCCTTTGACCAATGCAGGCGAGGCATGGCGTCAGGTGCGCAACCACTGGATCATTCCTTACGGCGGGTCGCTGCTGGTGATGGTGCTGGGCGCCTTGGCCATCTTTTACTGGCGCCGTGGCACCATGGCTTTGCACGGGCAGACCACGGGTCGCAAGATCGAACGCTTCACACCGTTTGAGCGCAGCGCCCATTGGGCCAATGCCATTGCTTTTTGTATCTTGGCGGTGTCCGGTGTGGTCATGGCCTTTGGCAAATTTTTTCTGTTGCCCATCATGGGCAGCAGCTTGTTTGGTTGGCTCACCTATGCCCTGAAAAACGCCCACAACTTTGCCGGCCCCTTGTTTGCCGTCTCCCTGGTGGTGGTGTTTTTCACCTTTGTGAAAGACAACTTCCCCAGCAAAGGTGACCTGACTTGGTTGCTCAAAGGCGGCGGCATGTTTGGCGGCCAGGAAGTGCCGTCGCACCGTTTCAATGCCGGCGAAAAAGTCTTATTCTGGGGCGGTGTGTTTGCCTTGGGCGCGGTGGTGGTGGTCTCCGGCTTGTTTCTGGACAAGTTGCTGCCCAGTTTCGTTTACACCCGGGGTGAGATGCAAATCGCCCACATGGTGCATGCCGTGGCCACGGTCTTGATGATGGCCATGTTCTTGGGCCACATTTACATGGGCACCGTGGGCATGGCGGGCGCATACCAAGCCATGCGCACCGGGTATGTTGACGAAACCTGGGCCAAGGAACACCACGAACTCTGGCATGACGATATCCAAGCGGGCAAGATCCCGGCCCACCGCAGTCCAGCGCCCACCACAGGGCCGGTGCAAGCATGAACAGGAGAGCAGCATGAACAAAATAGGTGCTTGGTTTTTGGCCAGCGTTTTGACCACTTCGGCTTGGGCCAAGTTGCCCGCCCCCAGCGATGAGGCCAAGGCCAAAGCGGCCGAGGCGGCTGCCAAGACCGCCCATGCTGGCAAGGTCGATGGCTTCCAGTTGTGCAAATCCCAAGACAAGGTGGCTGCGCATGTGCAGCGCACCAACAAGGCCAAAGCGGGTAAGCCTGTGGCCACACCGGCTTGCGCCGACCCTGGCAAGTTTGAGTACAACCCCAATCCAGCGACGGCCACCGCTGCACCGGTACCCAGCCCCGCCAAAAAGTCTTGATGGCTTTGCCCCAAGTCAACACCAGCCCATTTCTCAATGGGCTTTTTGTTTTTGACAGTAAGATTACAAGTCTGTAATCATGGGTCTCTGATGCCCATGATTTGAGAAATTTCAGGAATTGGATAGGGAACGCGAATGTTGACACTTTTGAACCAGTATGGCGGATTGCCATTTCTGAAAAAGGTCATCACGGCTTGGCACGAAGCGGTGGTGGAAGAGCGAGACATCCGGCACTATTTCATCAATGTCACGCCTGAAATTTTGATGAAAGACCAAATCAATTACATGGCCTTCATCATGCGCCAGCCTGACCGCATTTACCGCGAGTCGCCTTATCAATCGGCACCCTTGGATGTGCAGGTGGGCAGTGGGGTGTTTGACGAGGTCATGGTGGTGCTGCGCAAAATCCTCACCGAATCGGGCGTGCACCGCGACTTTGTGCCCCGCATGTCGACCCAAATTGTGGAGATCGTTGAAGAGTCGCGGGCCCAGGCCGAAGATGTGGTCATCACCACCTGGAAGCCGGTGGACATCACGCCCGACAACATCCTGCGCTTTTACAACAAGCAGCGCGGCGACGCCCGTTTAGAGGCCAACAACGACATCTATGCCACCCGGGGCTACGCTTACCCGTTTTGGACCCGCATCCTGCGCGAGACCCAGCAAATCATGTTTTTTGCCACGGCCGACATCCAAGAGTGGAGCAACATGGATGAGTTGAAGAAGCTGGTGGGCCAAGCCAACGAAAAAGTGCCCAGCCTCAAGTTTGAAGCGGTCGCAGCCACCCCCCTGCCGCAGTTCCGCACCCAGTTTGTTTTGCCCTACCAAAATGGCGTGCCCACGCGTTTGTTTTTGCGTTCGGCGCGGCACTTCGCGAGCTTTTTTGATGCCGGCATGGGCATTGACAAAAAGCGCGAAATTTTGCGCAGCGTGCTCACCTGACGCGCCATCCCCGCTGGCCCGTGGCCTCAGGCGGCACAATCGGCGGCTGGTCACGTTCCCACGGATAAAACATGCCCCGATTCGCTGCCAACCTGTCTTTTCTCTACGCCGAGTTGCCGTTTTTGGATCGGTTTGAAGCCGCTGCCAGCGACGGCTTCACAGGGGTGGAGTTCATGTCGCCTTATGAGCATGAGGCCAGCGAGATTGTTGCCCGCTTGAAGGCCCATGGCTTGGCGCAAGTGCTGTTCAATACCCCTGCCGGTGGCTTGGAGCGCGTCGGCATGGCGCGGGCTTGGGAGGCAGGTGAACGAGGCCGAGCTTGCCAGCCCGGGCAAGAAGCAGAGTTTCAGCGTGGCATCGAGATGGCCTTGGACTATGCGCAGCGCTTGGGCTGCCCACGCATCCACATCTTGGCCGGTTTGGTTCCCCCGGCGTTTCGCCGCGCACCCCGCGCCGACGAAGCATGTGACACCCACGGCCCGCTGGCCCGCGAGAGCGGACCGTTGCGCGATACGTTTTTAACCAACCTGCGCTGGGCAGCGCGTTTGGCCGCTCAACAGGGCTGCGATGTGCTGATTGAACCCATCAACACCCGCGACATCGCGCATTACTTTTTAAATCGCCAAGCCGATGCCCATGCCATCGTGGCCGAAGTCGGCGAGCCCAACCTCAAGGTGCAAATGGACCTCTACCACTGCCAGGTGGTGGAAGGCGATGTGGCGGCCAAAGTGCGCGCCTATTTGCCCACGGGGCGGGTGGGGCATTTCCAAATTGCAGGCGCGCCTCAGCGCCAAGAGCCCGATGCGGGTGAGCAAAATTACACCTATTTGTTGGAGGTGATTGACGAGGTGTCCCAGGCTTGCGACTGGCCAGGTTGGGTGGGTTGCGAATACCGACCTGTGCGTGGCGAACAACTTGGTGCCACCCATCAGGGATTGGAATGGTTGCGCCGCTGGCGCGCCACACACCCGGCCGATATATGATGCGGGCTTCTCAGCCAGGCTTGGAAAAGCAAATGAATTTTCAAAAATGGGATCAATACGGTGACATGCTGGTGGGTGTGTTTCACCGCCTCACTTTGTTCGCCATTGGCGCTGCCACGGTGTGGGCCGCTGGCTTCACCGTGTTTGATGTTTTCATGAGCAAACGCCATGCCTCCATCCAGGACTTGCTGTTGTTGTTTATCTTTTTGGAAATCGGTGCCATGGTGGGCATTTATTTCAAGACCAACCACATGCCGATACGGTTTTTGATCTACATCGCCATCACCGCCTTGACCCGCCACACGGTCGATTTGGTCACCCACACGGGCGACACGGTGTGGGAAATCGCCATCATGGGCGCGACCACTTTTTTGCTGGCCTTGAGTGTGTATGTCATTCGCATGGCCAGCCACAAGTTCCCCTCGGGTTCGCACCTGGACATTGGCTGAGCGCTGATCGTTTCTGATTTTTGAAGTTGTTCCACTTTTTTGAAAGGTAATCCCCCATGACCGCATCCCGTGATATCTCCCGCCGCAGCTTGGTCAAAGCTGGCGCTGCCGCCACCGCCGTTTTGGGCGCACCTGGTTTGTTGTTGGCCCAGGCCAAGCCCGTGAAAATCGGCTTGGTCCATCCGGTCAGCGGTGGTTTGGCTTACAGCGGTGCCCAAGCGCGTTTGGGTGCGGTCATGGCCATCGACGAAATCAATGCCGCTGGCGGCATCAAGGCCATGGGCGGCGCCAAGCTCGAAGGCCTGCTCAGCGATTCGCAGTCGCGCCCTGAAGTGGGTGTGAGCGAGGTCGAACGCTTGCAGCAAGAGGGCGTGTCTGCCTACATTGGTTGTTTTGCCAGCGGCATCGCCTTGCCCGCCACCCAAGCAGCGGCCAAATACAACACCCCGTTTTTGATCGATGTGGGCGCATCCGACACCATCGTCAACCGCGGTTTGAAAAACGTGTTTCGCTTGATGCCCGGTTTCAACAAATCGGTGGACGACGCCATCGTGGCCTTGGGCGAAATCAACAAGGCGGCCAACAACGTGGCCAAAACCGCGGTGTTGGTGCACGAAGAGTCCGAGTTCGGCACTGGCACTGCCAAGTTGCTGGCGGGCAAATTGCCTGGCATCAACATCACGGTGGCCGAGATGATCAAGCATGCCAACCCCACGCGTGACTTCTCCAACGTGGCCTTGCGCATCAAAGGCCTCAAGCCCGACTTGGTCATCATGTCGAATTACCAAAATGAGTATGTGTTGCTGGCCCGCACCTTGCACCAACAAAAGGTCGATCTGGCCGCCATGTACAGCGTGCTCGGTGGGGGCTTCAACTACAAGTTGGTGCAAGAGTTGCCCGATGTGGCACAAAACATGATGGACTTCAACCTGTGGTTCAACCCCCGCAGTGCACGCGCCCAAGACATGAAAAAGCGCGTGGAAGCCAAAGGCTCCTTGTTCACCTTCGAGGTGTACATGGCCTACAGCACGGTTCGTTTGTACGCTGACGCCTTGCAACGCGCCGCCACGGCCGACAAAGAAAAGGTCATTGCCGCTTTGGAGAGCAGCACCTTTTCCGACCACTTTTTGCCCTATGGCCCGACCAAGTTTGTCAATGGCCAAAACCAAGGTGGTCGTGGCACTTTGCAGCAAGCCACCAAGACCGACATCGAAGTGGTGTGGCCGAACGAATTCGCTTCCACCAAAGCGGTGTTCCCACGCCCCAAAATGTCTTGAAGGCCACAGGCCGCGAGCCGCTGGTTAGCGGCAACCGGCCTGGAACTGAATCCTGCCAAGGGGCTGTGCGAACAGCCCCTTTTCATTGAGCAGACCACACACCACGACAGGAACACATTGTGAAAATTGCCCGTTTTGATGACAACCGTTTGGGCTTGGTCGAAGGCGACCAGGTCAAAGATGTGACCGCTGCGCTGGACATCTTGCCCCGCGTCGGTTACCCCTTGCCGCTGCACGACCCCTTGATCGCCCACCTCGATGCGGTGTGCGCCGAAATCCGCCGCTTGGCCCCCAACGCCCAAGCCCTGCCGCTGGCCGGGCGCACCTGGCTGGCCCCCGTGGCCAACCCCGGAAAAATTGTGGCCGCACCGGTCAACTACCAAAAGCACCTGGACGAGGCGCGTGAGCAAGTGGAGATCCACCACAACAACCAAGTCATCGAGATCCAAAAAATTGGTTTGTTCCTCAAAGCCACCAGCTCCTTGGTGGGGCCCAGCGCGGGCGTGGCCATTGAGCACTTGGATCGGCGCAACGACCACGAGGCTGAATTGGTGGTCATCATTGGCCAAGGCGGGCGCAACATCAGCCGCGCCAACGCCATGCGCCATGTGGCGGCCTACACCAGTGGCCTGGACATGACGGTGCGCGGCCCTGAAGAGCGCAGCCTGCGCAAATCGGTGGACTCATACAGCGTGCTCGGCCCTTGGCTGGTGACGGCCGATGAGATCCCCCACCCCGATCAAATGGATTTCAGCTTGCATGTCAATGGCGAGTTGCGCCAAAAGGCCAACACCCGCGACCTGATTTTGGACATCCCCCACTTGATTGAGTTTGCCTCTTCTTTTTACACCTTGAGAACGGGCGATTTGCTCTACACCGGCACACCCGAGGGCGTGGCCCAGGTGCACCCGGGTGATGTCATCACCACCTCTTTTGTGGGCATTGGTGACATGACCGTGGCGGTCCGATCGTCCAAATAAAAACTGTCGGTAGATGGGGCACGTTCAGGGGATGGGCGTGCCGTCCAGGCGCCGCACCGGCGGTCCTTTGAGTTCCAACTCGTTGCCATCGGGGTCGCGCAAGTAGATGGACTGGCCGTGGCCATCGGCCCCATACCGCTCACCACTGGCGGCCACGGCAATCCCTAAGCTGCTCAAGTGAGCGGTGATGGCATTGGCGTCAAAAGGTTCGATGCGAAAGCAATAGTGCGCCATGTTGCGCTGGGTCGGGTGGGGAGATCCCGGTACCAGGTCGAGCAAGCTTTCACCCACACGCAGTTGTACCAGCTTGGGTTTTTCCAAACGGCGCTCCACTTGAACACCCAGCAGCTGGGTGTAGAAGTTTTCAGCGCGCTGCAAGTCGCTCACGGCCAAGACCACGTGGTCCAGTCGCAGAATGGCAAAAGGGGGGTGTTCAGGAATCATGGTGTATCAATTCAGGGGGTGCAAGTTCTCAGACCGTCAAGTATGCACGGGTCGTTGGAGGGCGCGCACCCGCATGAACAGCACCCAGGCAATCGCCCCGTTGAGCAGGTTCCAGGCCGCGCCGTTGATGAAGGCGGCACGGTAGGAGCCGGTCAGGTCATACACCATGCCCGACATCCAGCCGCCCAATGCCATGCCCAGCATGGTGGCCATGATCACCGCGCCCACCCGCTGACCAGCCTGTGCAGGGGGGAAGTATTCGCGCACGATGATGGCGTAGGACGGCACGATGCCGCCTTGGAACAAACCAAACAAAGCCGATATGACGTAGAGCGACACCAGCCCGTCAAACGGAATGAACATCAACAAGGCAATGCCTTGCAAAGCCGAGCCCAGCATCAAGGTGCGCATGCCGCCAATGCGGTCGCAAATCGCCCCCGATACCAAACGGCTGGCAATTCCACAAGCGAGCATGAGCGAGAGCATCTCTGCCCCGCGAGCCGCCCCAAAACCCAGGTCGGCGCAATAAGCCACGATGTGCACCTGGGGCATGGCCATGGCCACGCAACACGCCAACCCCGCCAAGAACAGCCAGGCTTGGGCTGCCCCCACGCTCATCCCAAATGGGCGCTCGGATGTCAAGGATTGGCCACTGGCGGTCACCACCGTTGGACCGAGCAGCGGGGGGCGCTGGCGCATGCCAAAGGCCAGTGCGGCCATGCCCAAACCGCAGACCAAGCCCAGCACGATGTAAGCACTGCGCCAGCCCCAATTCTCCACACCCCATTGGGTCAGTGTGGGCCAAATGCTGCCCGCCAGGTAATTGCCGCTGGCACACACGGCCACGGCCACCCCTCGGCGTTTGTCCCACCACAGCGAGGTATCGGCCAGCAAGGGGGCAAAGGTGGTTGAGCTGCCGAGCAAACCCAGCAACAAGCCATGCGCCACGATGAACAGCCAAATATTGGGTGCCATGCCCGCCGCCACAAAACCCAGAACGATGCCCACCGAGCCCAGCCACAAGACCTTTTGGATCCCGATGCGATCGGCCAAGCGGCCCATCGCAATGCCACCCAAACCAAAACAAACCATCATCACGGTGTAGGGCAAAGAGGCATCGGCACGGCCCACACCAAACTCGGTTTGAACCGCCGGCAGGACCACCGAGACCACATACATGGGGCTGCAGCCCAAGGTGGTGATGATCAAGGTCATCACCAAGCGGTGGACAGCGTGACGCGAGTCAATCCAGGCGGCAGGTGCGGGTGTGTGGGGCATGCAAAAGGGTAGCATGGCCCATGCCGATGAACATGGGGATTCGCCCGGGTCAAACGCGGCGGTCGTCTCTCAGGTTCCAACAAGGCGACAGAGCATGGGTTTTCAGCGTTGAAAGGATGGAGTTGGTATGCGTTTGTTGGTGTTATCTGATTTGCATGTCGAATTTGCCCCGTTTCAAGCTGTCCAGGGCCAGCAGCGCATCGACCAGGGCGTGGATGTGGTGATCTTGGCAGGTGACATCCACGTGGGCACGCAAGGCCTGGTGTGGGCAAGACAAACTTTCCCCGATAAACCCATTGTTTATGCGTCGGGTAACCATGAACTGTATGACGGGCATTGGTGCAACACCCTTGATCTCATGCGCGAACAAGCCCGCATTCAGGATGTTCACTTGTTAGAAAACGATGGTGTTTTTGTTGGGGGTGTGCAGTTTTTGGGCACCACCTTGTGGACTGATTTTGAGCTGTTTGGCGCCCATACCCGGGACGCTGCCATGGCAGCGGCGAAACGAACCATGGTGGATTACCGCGCCATTGCCATCGATTCCAGCCCGGACACCACCGCCACGGCGAGCACGCGGTGCTTGCAGCCCATGGACACTTTGGAGCGTCACCGCATCAGCAGGGTGTGGCTTGACCAAGCGCTGCAGCACGCCGAGCCAGCGCAAACGGTGGTCATCACCCACCATTACCCCAGTTTCCAATCCACGGCCCCCATGTACCAACAAGACTTGGGCAGTGCAGCGTTTGGCTCTGATTTGGCGCACTGGATGGGCCGCGCCGCGCTGTGGGTGCATGGGCACACCCACAGCAGCTTTGACTATGTGCTCAACGGCACGCGTGTGGTGTGCAATCCGCGTGGTTATCCACTGCGCCGACAAGGTGGTTTTGAAAACCCAGACTTTGTGGCGTCGCGATGGGTCGATTTGGCCCTTTGATTTGCATGACAATGGCCCGCATGAACCGCACCCCCGCTTTTCTATTGAACTTCGCCCATGCCTTGGATCACTTGTTTTTGTTGATCTTCGCCACTGCTGTGGCAGCCATTGCCGCTGACTTTGGCGTGGCGCGATGGGAAGACTTGATGCCTTACACCACCGGCGCATTTGTGATGTTTGGCCTGGCCTCGGTGCCCGCTGGCCGTTGGGGCGACCTGTGGGGGCGGCGGCGCATGATGTTGATTTTTTTCCATGGCATTGGTTGGAGTGCCATTGGCGTGGCGCTGACCCAAAGCCCATGGCAAATGGGCGTGGCCTTGACGGTCTTGGGCGCTTTTTCGGCCATCTACCACCCGGTGGGCATACCGCTGTTGGTGCAAAACTCGCCCACCCCTGGTCGCACCATTGGCATCAATGGTTTGGCGGGCAATTTGGGCATTGCCTTGGCGGCGTTGTCCACGGGTTTGTTGGTCAAGTACTTTGGCTGGCGCATGGCTTTTGTGGTGCCGGGGTTGGTGTCCATCGCTTGCGGTTTTTGGTTTGCCCGTTGTGCGCCGCCTGAGCATGCGGCACCAGCACGCAAAGCCGCCACCCAGGTGCATTTGCCCAGGAACCTGGCCATCCGCACCTTTGTGGTCATGGTCGCCAGCGCCACCACCGGCAGCTTGTTGTTCAACTTCACCACCAATGGCAATGCCCAGTTGATGGTCGAGCGTTTGGATGGCTTGGTGACCGACCCGGCCCAGCTGGGCTTTTTGTTGGCCGGTATTTATGCGGTGGCTTCGCTGGCCCAATTGGTGGTGGGTCGCTTGCTCGACAAGGTGGCGGTCAAGCCCTTGTTTTTGGGCATTTTGGCCATGCAAATCGTGGTGTTTTATGCGGCTGCCCACACCACGGGTTGGCTGTGGTATGTGGCGGCCATTGTGTACATGGTGTCGGTGTTCGCGTCCATCCCGTTCAACGAAACCATGGTGGTGCACTACATCGACAACTCGATGCGCTCGCGCGTGAGTGGCGTGCGCATCGCCGTGTCTTTTGGCATCAGCTCGCTGGCGGTGTATTTGCTGGGGCCCTTCATCAAGGCGTCGGGCTTCACCAGTTTGATGCTGACCATGTCGGCCATTGCCTGTGTCAGCGCCTTGATTGTGCTGTGGCTGCCAACGCAAGCGCAACTCCAAGCCGGTGCTCGCCAAGCCGCACCTTGACCCAGTGCCCACGCCAGGCTGCGGGGGCGATCAACTGCTTTGAAATTGCAAGGCCGCCAAGCTGGCATACAGCCCGCCTTGGGCGATGAGCTGGGCGTGTGTGCCTTGCTCGATCAAGCGGCCGCGATCGAGCACCCAAATCACATCGGCCTTTTGCACCGTGGCCAAACGGTGGGCGATGACCAAGGTGGTGCGGTTGGTCATGGCGCGCTCGAGCGCGGCTTGCACCATGCGCTCGCTTTGTGCGTCCAAGGCGCTGGTGGCTTCATCGAGCAGCAGCAGCGGCGGGTTTTTCAAGATGGCGCGGGCGATGGCCAAGCGCTGGCGCTGACCCCCCGACAAACGCACACCGCGTTCGCCCAAAAAGCTGTCATAGCCCTCGGGCAACTCTGACAAAAATTCGTGCGCATAG
This sequence comes from Comamonadaceae bacterium, assembly GCA_947448885.1. Lineage (GTDB taxonomy): Bacteria > Pseudomonadota > Gammaproteobacteria > Burkholderiales > Burkholderiaceae_C > Limnohabitans. The sequence goes on along the minus strand of CANFPJ010000007.1, from coordinate 37,138 downwards.
GCCGCTTGGGCGGCGGCGATGACCTCGGCGTCGCTGGCTTCCGGTCTGCCGTAGCGGATGTTGTCCCACGCCGTGCCCGAAAAAATCACTGGCTCTTGCGGCACGATGCCAATGCGTGCGCGCAAGTCGTGCAAGCCCATGCGGTGGATGGGCACGCCATCGATCTCAATCTGGCCTTGCTGCGGGTCGTGAAAGCGCAGCAATAAATCGAACAGCGTGGTTTTGCCCGCGCCACTGGGCCCGACCACCGCCACGGTTTGTCCGCTGTGGACTTGGGCGCTGAGTTGGTCAATCGCCGGTGTCAGGGGGCGCGAGGCGTAATGAAAGCCTACGCCTTGCAAGGCCAAGGTGGACCCGGCCTCGGGCCAGGGGGCGTGTTGCGGTTGGGCCGGAGAGGCCACCGCAGACTGGGTGTGCAGCAACTCCATCAAACGCTCGGTGGCGCCCGCAGCGCGCAACAAGTCGCCATACACCTCGCCCAGCACTGCAAAGGCACTGGCCAGCAAGATCACATACACAATGATTTGGCCCAACTCGCCCGCGCTCAAGCTGCCCGCATACACCGCCAGGGTGCCTTGGTACAGGCCCCACAACAGGGCTGCGCTGCTGGCCAAAATGATGAAGCCCACCAGCATGGCGCGGGCGCGCACCCGGCGCACGGCCGTGGTGAAGGCGTTCAAGGTCGAGACCTCGTAGCGGCGCGCCTCGCGCGCTTCAGCGCCATGGCTTTGCACCACGCTGATGGCGTTGAGCACCTCGGACGCCATGGCGCTGGTGTCGGCCACGCGGTCTTGGCTGGCACGCGACAAGCGCCGCACCCGACGCCCAAACCACACACTGGGCAACACAATCAGCACCAGCACCGCGATGACTTGGACCATCAGCCAAGGCCGCATCCACACCAGCATGAGCAAAGCGCCCGAGCCCATCACCGCATTGCGCAAGCCCATGGACAGCGATGAGCCGACCACGGTTTGCACCAAGGTGGTGTCGGCGCTCAGGCGCGACAGCACTTCGCCGGTTTGGGTGGTTTCAAAAAAAGAGGGGCTTTGTTGCAACACATGGGCGTAGACGGCTTGGCGCACATCGGCGGTGATGCGCTCGCCCAACCAACTGACCACATAAAAGCGCGCCGCCGAAAACACCGACAAGGCCACGGCCACGGCAAACAACCAGACAAAGTCGGCTGCCAAGCCCTCGGCGTGGCCTTGGGCGCCATTGGCCAGGCCGCCGTCGATGAGCTGGCGCAGCGCCCATGGGAAGGCCAGTGTCGCCCCCGCGGCCAGCAATAAAAACAAGGCCGCTGCGGCAATCACGGTTGTGTAGGGGCGCAAAAATGGTTTCAAACCCGACAGCGATTGGGGGCTGGCGGCTTTGGGGCGATCGGGGGTGTGGGTGGCCATGGTGGGGTGCAGTGACAAGGCCCGCCATTGTGCCCGTGCCCACTCGCGCAGGTGACAGCCGCTGCACCCAGGCCATGACAGAATGGATCGCATGGACATCAATTCGATCGAAGTCACCGCCCCCCCGATCCCTGCTGCCACCGTGGTGATGCTGCGCGATGGCACTGCGGGCATGGAGGTTTTTTTATTGCGCCGCCACAGTGCCTCGGCCGTGTTGGGGGGTGTTTTTGTCTTTCCTGGTGGCAAGTTGGACCGCCTGGACGCAGACCCTGGCTTGCATGCCCGCTTGGACCATGCCCCCGATGTGTTGCACCAGCGTTTGCGCGAGAGCGATGTGAGCACAGATACCGCCGCCAGCCTGTGGGTGGCGGCCCTGCGCGAATCGTTTGAAGAGTGTGGCGTGCTGTTTGCGAAAGGCGGTGACCAAGGCTTGCATTGGGATGGCTTGCGGCATGAAGAAGGGGCCTTTGGCGACCTGATCCAGCGCCACGACTTGCAATTGCAGTGTGAGGCCTTGTGGCCGTGGTCGCGTTGGATCACCCCACGCGTGCCCTCGGTCACCAACAAGCGCTTTGACACCCGCTTTTTTGTCGCCCGCGCACCCGCAGGGCAACAGGCGGGTCACGACAATGTGGAGGCCACTGAGAGCGTGTGGATGACCCCGCGTGACGCCTTGCACCGCTACTGGGCCGGGCAGATGGAGATGGCGCCACCGCAAATCATGAGCTTGGCGCATTTGTCGCGGTTTGGGGATGTGGAAGCGGTGTTGCAAGATGCCGCCCAGCGCGGGCCGCACCTGGTTGAACCTCAGCCCCATGACGACAACGGCACCCGGGTGATTTGTTACCCCGGTGACCCACGTCACAGTGTGGCCCAGCAACACATGCCCGGCCCCACCCGGCTGCGCTTCGTGAACCAGCGATTCGAGCCCGATGGCGGCTTGGCCGCCTTTGGCGTTTGAAGCCCATGGTCGGGTCTGATGGGCGCTTGCGTATCATGGGCCGCTGTGCCCCGGCGGTCGGGGCAGGAGAAACGCCATGACATGGCTGCTGCTGGGCTTGGTTTTGTTTTTGGGTGCGCATTCCGTGCGGGTGTTTGCCGAGGGCTGGCGCAGCCAGCAAATCGAGCGCTGGGGCGAAAAAACCTTCAAAGGGCTTTACGCTTTGGTGTCTTTGGCGGGCTTTGTGTTGTTGTGCTGGGGCTACGACCTGGCCCGAAGCACACCCACGGTGCTGTGGGTGCCACCTGTGGCCACGCGCCATGGTGCGGCCTTGTTGATGCTGTTGGCCTCGGTGTTGCTGGTGGCAGCTTATGTGCCGGGCAACCACCTCAAAGCCCGCATGCGTCACCCCATGGTGCTCAGCGTCAAGGTGTGGGCACTGGCCCATTTGCTGGCCAACGGCAACTTGGAAGATGTGATTTTGTTCGGTACTTTTTTGCTCTGGGCGGTGCTGTGTTTTCGCGCTGCCCGGGCCCGTGACCGCGCAGCCAACTTGGCACCGGTGGTGCCGCAAATGCGGGCCACTTTGGTGGCGGTGATGGGTGGTGTGGTGCTGTATGCGGTGTTTTTGTTCAAAGCCCATGCCTGGTTGGTGGGCGTGAGCCCCCTGGGTTTGTGATGTTTGTTGTTGGGAGATTTGTTTCATGCCTGTGATCACTGTGACTTTGTTGCCGGGCTATCCGCCTGAGGCCCAGCACCGCTTGGTGCAACGCTTGGCCGACACCGCCCGTTCGGTGATCTCCGCCAGCGATGCGGGGACCACGGTGTTCATCAACGAGGCCAGCACCTATCGGCGCGATGGCAAGGTCTATTCCGCTGGGGCGGCCGTGGTGCCCGATGCGAGTGCGCGGGTGCAAAGCTTTTTGGAAACCATGGCCGCGCGCAAACTGACCGAGGCCCAAGCGTTTTTGGCGCCAGGCTTTGAAATGGTTTTTCCGGGCCCGTTCGTGATGCACCGCTTGGAGCAGTTGATGGATTGGGCCAAGCCGCGCTACCGCTCGGTGGCCAAACGCTACGAACGCTTTGACGAATGTTGGCAAGGCGACACCACCGTGGTGTATTGCAGCGGCACCTTGTTTGGCGTGTGGAACGATGGCACTGCGTTTGAAGGCATCCGCTTCATCGACCGCTTTGAAGTGGTCAACGGCCAGTTCACCCGGCAAGAGGTTTGGAACGATTTGGCCGAGACCCAGAGGGCGGCGTGACCCGGGCGTTCCTGCGGGCATTTCGCTCAGGGGTCAGGGCATGGGCGGGCCCCTTGGGCTTGGCCCTTTGGGCCGGGTTGGCACAGGCCAATGCCGATCTCGGTTGGCGCATCATCACCGAGCGCAGCCTGGGCAATTGCGGCGCCTGCCATGCTTGGCAGGCGGCTCCTGCATCCACCAGCACCTTTGCGCCTTCATTGGATGGGGTGGCGCAGCGCTACAACGCGGCGCAGTTGCGGCAATGGGTGGTCGATCCACGCCACCTGCGGCCCGACACCTTGATGCCGGTTTTTGGCAGCTTGAGTGGCTTGCGCCAACCCGCACCTGCCCAAGCGGTGTTGAGCACCGAACAAATTGACGCGGTGGTTTTGGCCTTGCAGCAGCGAACGGTCATTGCGCAGACACCTTCTGCGCCGCCCGCTTTTTCGCCATCCGCATCCACATCAGCGCCCTTGACCCTTGCACCCAAGAACCCGACGCCAGACACCCAAGGGCGCATCAGTGGCTTGGCTTTTTTGTCGCCCAGCTTGCGCCAAATGAACGACGATGACATGGCCAACCCCATGAGCCTGTGGGTCGAGCGCGGCTTGGCGGCTTGGGGCCAAAGCAAGCCAGGCCCCACTTGCCAGTCCTGCCACGGACCCGTGGCTGACATGCGCAAAGCCGTGGCCCAGCACCCCAAGCTAAGCCCTGATGGGCGGTCCTTGCGCAACCTGGAGGACCAAATTGGTGTGTGTCGACAGCGCCAGGGTGCATCCAGTGCCCAGCCCGACGACACGGTGTTGGCATTGAGTGCAGCCCTGCACCACGCGGCACGTGGCGAACCCATCGCGGTGCAAGCACCAGTGGCTCGGCAATCGGTTTGGCAAGCCCAGTGGCAAGCCGGTGCCGATCAATACCAAAGTCGGCAGGGACGCATGAACCTCTCCTGTGCCCATTGCCACGATGACCGTGTGGGCGCGCAAATGCGCGGCGACACCATCAGCCCGGGTCACCCCACGGGCTTTCCCATTTATCGCTTGTCATGGCAACAAGCCGGGGGCATGGACCGACGCTTGCGCGCTTGTTACTCTGGCGTACAGTCCGCCATGCCCGAGCCCGGCAGCGCCATTTTGCGCAGCCTGGAGCTGTATTTGAAAGTCCGTGCCAACGGCATGCCCCTGGAGGGGCCTTCGGTGCGGCGCTGATTTTTTTGATTCACTCCCTCGTTCACAGAAAGAACCGACCATGACCCCCTCAATGGACAGCGTGCGCGCAGAACTCGCCCCCCAAGGCACCTTGAAAGTGGGCTTGAACCTGGCCAATTTTTTATTGGTCAGCATGAAAGACCCAAACCTTGCCCCCACCGGCATCGCGCCCGATTTGGCGCGCGAAGTGGCCCGAGACATCGGTGTGCCGATTGAATTTCTCCCTTATGCCACACCCGGTGAAATGGCCGATGCGGCGCAAAGCGGCGTGTGGCACATGGCATTGTTGGCGGTCGAGCCGGCGCGCCAAAACGTGATTGATTTCTCGGCCCCCTATTTGGAGATTGAGGCCACCTATTTGGTGCCGGCCAACTCGCCCTTGCAGCGCATCGAAGATGTCGACCGTGCCGGTGTGCGCATCGCGGTCATGCACAAAAGTGCTTACGACTTGTATTTGAGCCGCAGCTTGAAGCACGCGCAGTTGGTGCAACTGGCCAGCATGGACGACTCGTTTGCCCAATTTGTGGCCCAAGGCCTGGAGGCGCTGTCGGGCCTGCGCCCACGCTTGGTGCAAGAGCAGGCCAAGCTGCCGGGCTCGCGCATTTTGGCGGGTCGCTTCACGGCCATTGGCCAAGCCATTGGGGTGCCCAAAGGCGGCACGGCCGCTGCGGCCTATTTGCACCAATTTGTGGAGAAGGCCAAGGCATCGGGCTTGGTCGCGCAAATCATCGAACGCAACGGCGTGCGCGGCGTCACCGTGGCGGGTCCGGCCGCATGAAGAAAACCATTCTCATCACCGGCGGCGGCCGCGGCATCGGCGCGGCCACTGCTCGGTTATTGGCCCAGCAAGGGCATGCCATTTGCATCAACTACGCCAGCAACCAAGCCACCGCCCAAGCGGTGGTGAAAGACATCCAAGCCGCCGGTGGCCAAGCTTGGTGCGTGGCCGCTGATGTGTCGCAACCTGACCAAGTGCACGCCCTGTTTGACTTTGTGGACCGCGAATGCCCACCCCTGCATGCGCTGGTCAACAACGCGGGCATCGTCGCGCCTTATGCGCGGGTGGAGGGCATGGATGCGGCGCGCTTTCAGCGGGTGTTTGCCACCAATGTGATGGGCACTTTCATGTGCGCGCAAGCGGCGGTGGCGCGTCTGTCCACCCGCCAGGGTGGCGCGGGCGGCAGCATCGTCAACCTGTCCACGGCATTTGTCAAAACCGGTGCGCCAGGCATGGCGGTGGACTATGCGGCGTCCAAGTCGGCCATTGAAACTTTCACCATCGGCCTGGCCCGCGAGGTCGCCGCCGAGGGCGTGCGCGTCAACGCCGTTCGCCCCGGTCTGATCGACACCGAAATCCACGCCGCTGCGGGCGACGCCGATCGCGCCAGCAAGGCCAAAGACTTTGTGCCCATGAAACGCGCTGGCCGCGCCGAAGAAGTGGCCCAAGCGATCGCTTGGCTGGTGTCGGATGCGTCTTCTTATTCCACCGGCGCGGTGGTGGATGTCTCGGGCGGGGTTTGAAAGGTTGGGTTCAGGTGAATGCGGCAGCCCCGAGGCGAGGCGCCATCACTCATCTGGAAGACCATGGTTTGTGGCTGATCATGGGGATGGTCGTCAGGCTCGCGCCTGATCTGATGGCTTCACCCGCTTGACCGGGTTGCGCAAGACGCCAATGCGCTCGAACTCGACTTCGATCACATCGCCGTCTTTCATCCAGCGGTCGCATTCCAGGCTGCAACAACCTGCCATGGTGCCGCTGCCAAAAAACTCGCCCACGTGCAGGGTTTCGCATTCAGAGATGTAGGCGATCATGTCCTCAAAGCTGTGGATCATGCTGCTGGTTGAGCTGTTGCCCCAGACCTCGCCATTGACGCGCACTTGGACTTTCAGGTCGCGCGCGTTGGGGATTTCATCGGCCGTCACGATCCACGGGCCCATGGCATTGCCGGTGTCAAAGCTTTTGCCTTTGGTCGGGCCCATGCGGCCTTCCATTTCGCGGATTTGTTTGTCGCGCGCCGAAAAATCATTGAACACCGTGTAGCCAAAAATGTGCTTCGGTGCATCGGCTTTGCTGATGTTTTTGCCGCCCTTGCCAATGAAGAAACCAAACTCGCCTTCGTAGTCAAACCATTCGCTGTAGCTGGGCCACTCAACAGTGGCCTCGGTGCCGACCACATTGAAGCGGTTGCTGATGTAAAAAATGGGTTGGGAAAAGTTCACATCAGGGATGCTCACTTGCACATCGCTGCGCGCCGGCACGGGCTGGCCTTTCATGCGGGCCACCAGCATTTGCATGCCGGCCGGGGCATTGCGCATGTGGTCCTCGGCGTTGTTGAAGTCGCGAATTTGACGTGGCACGGGCACGGGGGCGAGCAGTTTGACGCTGGCCAGCGCATGGCGATGCGGGCCTGCACCGGCACCCAGGCGTTCGATGTCACGGGCGAGCGCCAAGGCGGGCTCGGCGCCGTCCATCAGGGCCAGCATGTCCACCAAATGTGGGCTGTCACTGCCCTTGTGTTGGCGGTGCGCAGCTTGCAGTGCCAATACGGTGTGGCTGGCGGTGTCAACAGCGCCAATGACGGTGTGTTGTGCGGGGTCGATAAAGGTGGCGAGTTTCATGGTGTTCCTTGGGGCTTATTCGGGTTTGATGTCGGCGGCCGCCACGATGCGGCGGTAGTTGTCGTTGGTTTGGCGGATTTTGTCGGCAAATTGTTCGGGCGTGCCGCCGCCCACCTCATAACCCGCGGCTTCCAGGCGCGGGCGCACGTCGTTGGCCTGAGCGGCCTGTTGAATCCAGCCATTGATCTGTCGCGTGATGGGCGCACTGAGGCCGCGCGGGCCAAAGTAACCAATCCAGGTGTCGGGCATGGTGGCACCGCCAAAACCCGCTTCTTCCAGGGTGGGGATTTGCGGCGCAGCCTTGGCGCGGCTGGACTCGATCACGGCCAGCGCGCGCAACTTGCCGCTTTGCACATGCTGCATGATGGGGCCGAGCACCAAAATGCCCATTTGCACTTGTCCGCCCAACAAATCGGTGAGGGCTGGGCCTCCGCCTTTGTAGGACACGTGGATCAGTTGCGCACCGGTGACTTTTTCCAGCATCAAGCCCGTGAGGTGTTGCGAGGTGTTGGACCCTGCGGTCACATAGCCCACTTTGCCGGGGTTGGCCTTGGCGTAGGCAATGAGCTCTTTCATCGACTGCACCGGCAGCGCCGGGTTGACCACGATGGCGATGGGTGCACGCGCCGCTTCCAAAATCGGGGTGAAGTCGCGCTGGTTGTCAAAGGGCACGTTTTTGAGCACATGGGGCTGCAAAATTTGCGATGAAAACGCGCTCAACAGGGTGTGCCCATCGGGGGCTGACTTGGCCACCACGTCGGCACCGATCACGCCAGACGCACCGGCACGGTTTTCGATCACCACCGATTGGCCCATCAGTTCAGCCAGCTTGATTGACATGGGTCGGTTGAACACATCGAGCCCACCACCGGGTGCATAGGGCACCACCAAACGCACCGCTTTGCTGGGGTAGCTTTGGGCCCAGCTGGGACCGCTCAAACCCAGTGCTGCCGCGCTGGCCAGCAGATGGCGGCGCTTCATTCGGGCTTGATTCCGGCGGAGACCACGATCTTGCGAAACACCTCGGTGTCGGCCTTGATCGATTGGGCAAATTCATCGGCGCTGGTGGTGCCGGTGATTTCATAGCCACCGGCTTCCAAGCGCTGCTTGATCTCGGGCGTGTTGATGGCCTGGCGGAATGCCGCATTGAGCTTGTCCACGATGGGCTTGGGCATGTTGGCCGGTCCCAGCACGCCAAACCAGGTGTCGGGCACGGCATAGCCGGGCACTGTCTCGCCAATCGAGGGCACGTCGGGTGAGGAGCGGGCGCGCTTGCCTTCGATCACGCCCAGTGCGCGCAAGCGACCGGCTTTGGCATGGGGCAAGATGGTGGGCGAGGTGAGGATGACGACCGGAATTTGCCCACCCAGGGCGTCGTTGATGGTGGGGCTGCCGCCTTTGTAGGGCAGGTGCTCCAAGCTGATGTTGGCCATTTGCGCCAACAGCACACCGCCCAAGTGGTGGGTGGAGCCCACGCCAGTGGTGCCATAAAACATTTTGCCGGGGTTCTTTTTGGCGTGATCGATCAACTCTTTGACCGAGTTGACCGGCAGCGATGGGTGCACCGCCAAGATGTTGGGCGTGATCGCCACTTGGGCAATCGGGGTGAAGTCTTTCATCGTGTCATAGGGCACGTTCTTCGAAAAAAACGGCACCAGGTAATGCACGATGGAGGTCAGCACGATGGAATAGCCATCGGGGCTGGAGCGCGCCACGTTGTCGGCGCCCAAGGTGGCGTTGGCGCCAGGTCGGTTGTCGACGATCACCGGTTGACCCAATATCTCACTGAGTTTTTGCGCCACCGGGCGCGCCAGCGCATCCACCGCACCGCCAGGTGCGTAGGGCACGACCAAGCGGATGGGTTTGTTGGGGTAAGCCTGGGACCAGGCCATCAGGGGCGCGCACAGCAGGGCCAGCAGGGTGAGGCGGCGTCGGATCATGGGGGTGTCTCCAGTGAAAGGTTTTTTGAATGAATCGTTCAGGCGCTTGCCGACGCGTTAGCGCGGATCGGCACCTTGGCGGCGCCAGCGCAGGCCGCGCAAGGCGTCACACACTTGCTCGGTGACCACGCGCTCGATCAGCGCCACCTGCTCTGGGCCGATGTCGCTCCACCCAGCGCGCCGCACAATGGTTTCGCGGGCAAAGCGAAAGGCCAAACTTTGACCCAGCAAGGCATGAAAGCGCAACACCGTTTCTTGCTGACCCGGGGGCTCGCCGGTGTAGGCCTCAATCAAGCGCGCGCCCACTTGGTGCAAGCGCTCCAGGCAACCTTCGTACAAGATGTCAAAGGCCTGGGTTGGGTGCATTTGCTCTTTGACCACGATGCTGGTCACGGTCAACATCTCTTGGTGGGTGGATAGGCTGGCGCCGATCAAGCGGCCAAAAAGTTGCAAGCAAACTTCAGGCTCGCAGTTGCCTTGGCGGAGCTGTGCTTCGATCTCGTCAAGGAGAGGGCCCAAGCGTTCCACCAAGGTGTCGCAAATGTGATGGGCCACCGCAAAGTACAAGCCCTCTTTGTTGCCGAAGTAATAGGCGATGGCCGAAATGTTTTGTCCGGCCAGTTGGGCGATTTCGCGGGTGGTGGCGCTGGCCAAACTGTTTTCACCAAACACCTGCACCCCGGCGCGGATCAAGGCCGCACGGGCCAGTGGGCCGCGACCCAATTCATGGGGCGCCACAGGGTCCAGCGTGGATGGGGTTGAAATCATGCGCGGACTCTAAATCAATTGATTGACTTAATCAAGCGCCTGGCATAGCATCGCCGCGCAAAGGAGACAGCGCATGACAGAACCCACCAAATCGGCATCGGCGCGCGAGTTGAGACCCTTCAGCGGTTACCACAACCGCCCTGTGCCCAACGACGACAGTTTCATCACCCAGGTTGGCCCCGGCACCCCCGGTGGCGAATACCTGCGCCGCTATTGGCACCCTTTTTTGCTGGCTTCTGAACTCAAAGACTTGCCCGTGCCCGTGCGTTTGTTGGGCGAAGACCTGGTGGTGTTTCGCGATGGTTCGGGCCAATTGGGTTTGCTGCACCGCCATTGCATCCACCGTGGCACCTCGCTGGAATATGGCATCGTGGCCGAGCGCGGCATTCGCTGCTGCTACCACGGTTGGCACTTTGATGTGGACGGCACGGTGCTGGACACCCCCGCCGAGCCACCCACCAGCCGCATCAAGTCCCACTTTGTGCAGGGCGCTTACCGGGTGCACGAGTGGAAGGGTTTGTTGTTTGCGTACATGGGGCCGGTCGACAACGTGCCCGAGTTTCCCACCTATGACTGTGTGGACAACCCCAGCGATAACGAGGTGGTGCCATTTCGCATGAACTTGCCCTGCAATTGGGTGCAAATTGTGGAGAACGGCTCTGACCCCATCCACAACGCTTATTTGCACGCCATTGTGGCGGGGCAGCAGTTTTCTGCCGCCTTCAAGGTGTTGCCGCAATTGGACTTCCCCGAAACGCCGCTGGGCTTTTTGTCCATGGCGACGCGCAAGGTGGGCGACTATGTGTTTGTGCGTTCCAGCGACATCATCTTGCCCAACATGGGCCAGTTTCCCAATGGGGCCAACCGCGTTGATTCTGAAAGCGTGGGCTTGCGCCCGTTTTTGACCCGCTGGGCGGTGGCGGTCGATGACCACAACTCGTTCTACATGGGCTTTGCCCACCTCAACAGCTACAACGCCGGCGTGCGCAAAATGAGCCGGGACGATTTTGGGGTCGATCAAATCCCGTTCATTGGCCAAACCCAAGACCGCCCCTATGCCGAGCGCCAGCGCGAGCCGGGTGACTTTGATGCGGTGGTGACCCAAGGCGCGGTGGCCAATCGCAAAGCCGAGCACCTGGGCAGCACCGACCGCGGTGTGGTGCTGTTTCGCCGTTTGTTGGCCAATGCGATTCGCGCCACAGCCGAAGGCCAAGTGCCTGCGCAACCGCGATTGACGAGCGATCAGCCGGTGAGCACCTATGCCCACGAAGTGGTGATGCGCGTACCCGCCGACGTGGACTTGGATGACCCGCAACGCTTGGCCCAATTTGGCCGCGCGGCAGCGCTGAGCTTTGTCGAGTTTGACCATTTGCCCCCCCTCGAGCGCGAACGCGCTGTGGAGAAAAAGGTGCGCGTCATTTTGCAATCCATGGCCCACGTGGCTGCCAAATAAAAACACCGGAGACCATGACATGAACCGCAAAGTTGTTCCCCACGGGAATGTTCCGGGCGCACCGGTGGGTGCCGCCCTGGTGGTGGCCGCTGGCTTGGCATGGGTCAACGGGGTCTTGCCCATTGACTTGGAAAACCCCGGCAAGGCTTTGGCCGAGTCGGTGGAAGAGCAGTCGCGCCAAATCATGCGCAACCTCGATCAACTGTTGTCAGCCCAAGGGTTGGCCCGCCAACAGGTGGTGGCTGTGGCCGTGCATTTGCGCCAAATGAACCGTTTTGCGGGACGGTTTGAAAAGGTTTACGCCGGGTTTTTTGAGGCGCCCCACATGCCCACCCGCTCGTTGGTGGGTGTGGCGGAGTTGCCCCGGGAGGCTTTGGTGGCAATGGACTTTGTGGTCCACGTGGGTTCATGAAAATTCTCAGTTCATAAAGGAAGCGCAACGTGAATAAATTTGTTTTGGTGGTGGAGTTCGATGTCAAGCCCGAGTGCCTCGAAGAGTTCAACCGCTTGATCGACATCAACGCCCATGCCTCGGTGGCGAATGAAGCTGGTTGCTACCAATTTGATGTGGTGCGCGGCATGGAAGACCCGAGCAAAATATTGCTCTACGAGGTGTACGCCAGCGAAGAAGCTTTCAAGGTGCACATGGGCTGGGCCCACACCCAGACCTTTTTGGCGGCGGCCAAGCCCTTGATCACCCGCCAAGCCGCCACCCGTTGGCTGCGCTCGGTGGCCCCGGCCGTGAAAGCGGGCTAAAGAGCCCTCCCTGTCACAGTTGTTTTTGTGGGTCCGTGCCCTGTGTCAAGGGCGGACTTGTTATGCTTATTCTTATGCTTGATCTTTTTGTCAAATCGGTCACCTGGGAGGCCGAAGGCGTCCACTCTTACGACCTGCGTGCCCCCGACCTGTCGCCTTTGCCCCCGGCCAGTGCCGGGGCCCACATTGACCTGGTGTTGCCCCAAGGCCTGACCCGCAGCTATTCCTTGCTGAATGCCCCGGGTGAGACCCGCCGCTACTGGGTGGCGGTGCAAAAAGACCCGCAAAGCCGGGGCGGTTCGGCCTGGATCCATCAACAACTCAAGGTGGGCGATCGTGTGCAGGTGCAAGCCCCACGCAACCACTTTGCCTTGGTGGACAGCCCAGCGCCGGTGGTCTTGATCGCCGGCGGCATTGGCGTGACCCCCTTGGTGGCCATGGCCGCGCAACTCAACCAGCGCCAAACCCCTTGGGTGATGCACTACAGCGCCCGCACCCGTGCGCGGGCGGCCTTCATTGACCATTTGCAAAATTTGCAAGCCGCCTCTGGGGGCTTGGGTCAATTGCACCTGAACTTTGACCAAGAACCTGGCGGGAAAATGCTGGACTTGGCTGCCATCGTCAACGCCGCACCGGTTGACGCCCATTTTTACGCCTGTGGACCCGCACCCATGTTGGCGGCTTATCAAGCCGCCGCCAGCCAAAGACCGGCTGAGCAGGTGCACTGGGAACACTTTTCAGCGGCCCCAGCAGCGCCACCGGCTGGTGGCTTTCAGGTCCACTTGGCGCGCAGTGCCCGCAGCTTCACCGTGGCCCCGGGTGCCAGCATTTTGGACACCTTGCTCGACAACGGCGTGAGCGTGTCTTACTCGTGCATGGAGGGCGTGTGTGGCGCTTGCGAAACCCGCGTCATCAGCGGCGAGGTGGATCACAAAGACCTGATCCTGACCCCCGCGGAGCAAGCGCAAAACAAAACCATGATGATTTGCTGCTCAGGCTGCAAAGGTGCTGAGCTGACGCTGGATTTGTGAATCGGCGGCCGCCGTTCCAGCCGCCACATGGCTTCACGCCACCGGCAAGGGCAAAGCGGTTTTGTAGCGCACTTGCTTGAGCGCAAAGCTCGAGCGAATTTTCTCAATGCCCGAAATGGGCGTCAGTTGCTCGAGGATGAATTTCTCCAGCGCTGCGATGTCGGGCAGGGCGACCCGCATCAGGTAGTCGGAGTCGCCGGTCATCAAGTAGCACTCCATCACTTCGTCGTGCTCGGCGATGCGCTGTTCAAACTCGGCCAGGGCGGCCTTGCTTTGCTCTTTGAGGCTGATGCTGATGAACACATTCAGCCCCAGGCCCAAAGCGCTCGCGTTGGTCAGGGCCACATAGCGATCGATCACGCCGTTTTGCTCCAAGGCTTTGACCCGCGCCAGGCAGGGCGAGGGTGACAAATGCACCCGGCGCGCCAACGCCACATTGGACAAAGCGCCATTGTTTTGCAGTTCGGCGAGTATGCGTATATCGGTGGTATCGAGCTTCATGTGCCAAATAATACAAAATTTAAAGCATTAAATGCCGAAAATAAATCAATAAACCCTTAATTCAATACAAAATTTTTCACCCATGGGCCTAACATCTCGGCCATGAACGCGCCCATCCCCCTGAACATGAACACCTGGCCCACCCCGGTGGGTGACACCGATCCAAGCGAAACCGCCGAGTGGCGCGACGCCTTCAACGCGCTGGTCCAAATCCATGGCCCACAGCGCGCGCGTTTCATCTTGGATGAATTGGCGCAACTGGCGCGCACAGAGCGCATTGGCTGGCAGCCTGAACTGGTCACGCCCTATGTCAACACCATTTCGGTCGATCGCCAGCCCGTTTTTCCTGGTGACTTGGCCATGGAGGAGCGATTGGCCTCTTACATGCGCTGGAACGCCTTGGCCATGGTGGTGCGGGCCAACCAGGCCTATGGCGAGCTGGGGGGGCACATTGCCAGTTACGCCAGTGCGGCCGATTTGTTTGAAACCGGTTTCAACCATTTCTTTCGCGCCCGCAGTGACACCGACCTGGGTGACCTGGTGTTTTTCCAGCCGCACAGTGCGCCCGGCGTTTATGCCCGTGCCTTTTTGGAAGGCCGTTTGGAAGAAGCCGATTTGCTGCATTACCGGCAAGAAATTTGTGCGCCACACGCCCGCACGGGCGAGGGCGCACGCGGCTTGTCGAGCTACCCGCACCCCTACTTGATGCCGGATTTTTGGCAGTTCCCCACCGGTTCCATGGGCATTGGTCCGATCAGCTCGATATACCACGCCCGCTTCATGCGCTACATGGCGCACCGCCAGTTGCTGACCGGTGCGGAGCGCAAGGTGTGGGGTGTGTTTGGCGATGGGGAGATGGACGAGCCCGAATCGATGAGCGCGCTCACCTTGGCCGCCCGCGAGGGGTTGGACAACCTGGTGTGGGTGGTCAACTGCAATTTGCAGCGCTTGGACGGGCCGGTGCGCGGCAATGGCCGCATCATCGACGAGTTGGAAAAACTCTTCAGTGGTGCCGGCTGGAATGTGGTCAAGCTCATTTGGGGCAGCGATTGGGATGGCTTGTTCGCACGCGACACCACGGGGGCTTTGCCGCGGGCTTTTGCCAACACCGTGGACGGGCAAATGCAAACCTTTGCGGCCAAAGACGGACGCTACAACCGCGACACTTTCTTTGGCCAAAACCCCGATCTGGCGCGCTTGGCGCAGGGCATGACCGATGAGCAAATCGACCGCTTGAAGCGCGGTGGCCACGACATGGTGAAGATCCATGCCGCTTACCAAGCGGCGGCGGCGCACACCGGCCAGCCCACCGTGATCTTGGCCCACACCAAAAAGGGTTACGGCATGGGCAGTGCCGGTCAGGGCAAGATGACCACCCACAGCCAAAAGAAATTTGACGACAGCGATTTGATCGAGTTTCGCAACCGCTTTCAGCTGCCCTTGAGCGATGAGCAAGCCAAAGGGCTGGCCTTTTTAAAGCCCGACGCCGACAGCGCAGAAATGCGCTACTTGCACCAGCGCCGCCAAAGCCTGGGCGGCTACTTGCCAAGGCGCATGACCACCTGCGCGGTGGTGCCGGTGCCCGATTTGGCCAGTTACGCCAGCTTTGCCACCCAAGCGGGGGGCAAAGAGATGAGCACCACCATGGCCTTTGTGCGCTTGCTGGGCGCACTGCTCAAAGACACACAACTGGGCCCCCGCGTGGTGCCCATTGTGGCCGACGAGGCACGCACCTTTGGCATGGCCAATTTGTTCAAACAAGTGGGCATTTATTCCAGCGTGGGCCAAAAATACGCGCCCGAGGACATTGGTTCGGTGCTCAGTTACCGCGAAGCGATGGACGGTCAAATTTTGGAGGAGGGCATCTCTGAGGCCGGTGCCATGGCCAGTTGGACGGCTGCGGCCACCAGCTACAGCGTGCATGGCTTGGCCATGCTGCCGTTCTACATTTATTACTCGATGTTTGGCTTCCAGCGCGTGGGCGATCAAATTTGGGCCGCTGCCGATCAGCGCGCGCGGGGGTTTTTGCTCGGGGCCACTTCAGGGCGAACCACTTTGGGTGGCGAAGGCTTGCAGCACCAAGACGGCTCCAGCCATGTCGTGGCCGCCACCATCCCCAACTGCAAAGCCTGGGACCCCGCCTTTGCCGGAGAGCTCGCTGTCATCCTGGACCAGGGCATGCGCGAGATGCTGATCGAGCAGCAAGATGTTTTCTACTACATCACCTTGATGAATGAAAACCACGCCCAGCCCGATCTGCCCGAGGGCGTGTCGGCAGATTTGCTGCGCGGCTGCTACCGTTTTGCCAGTTGGTCACCCAGGGCGGAAGTCAAAGGTGGCAAAGGCACCCCCGCCAAAGCACAGGACCCGGCGCGTCGGGTCAGTTTGTTGGGCTCGGGGGCGATTTTGTCGGAGGTCATCAAGGCCGCCGAAATGCTGCTGGCCCAGGGCATTGGGGTGGATGTGTTCAGTGTCACCAGTTGGAGCGAGTTGGCGCGCCAAGGCCAGGCCTGCGAGGCCGCTGAGTTGGCTGGTGCCGCCTCGGCCAACACGCCATTCATCACCCAGCAATTGGCGCTGGCTGCCGGGCCCATCATTGCGGCCACCGACTACGTGCGCGCCGTGCCTGAAAGCATTCGTGCGTTTGTGCCGGCTGGGCGCAGCTACACCACCTTGGGTACCGATGGTTTTGGCCGCAGTGACACGCGCAGCCAGTTGCGCCAGTTCTTCAAAGTGGACGCGGCCAGCATTGCGGCGGTGGCGTTGCGCCGCTTGGGCTGATCACGCCGCTGTGCGCACGCGCTCGCGTTGCAGCATCACCAGGCCAGAGGTCACCAGCAAGGCGATGCCGCACCACGCCCAGGTGTTGGGGATTTCGCCCCACACCCAGTAGCCAGCGATCAACGCATAGAGCAAGCCGGTGTAACGAAACGGCGCCACCACACTCAACTCGCTTTGGCGCGTGGCGCGCACCATCAGCGAGTAAGCCAGGCACAGGCACAGGGCGGCCAAGGCCAAGCACAGGGCGGGCTGGCCCGCCACCGGTTGCCAAGGTTGGCCCATGCACATCACGCCACCCAATGCCATCGCGGCCACCGCATTGGTTTGGGTCACCAACGCCGAAGGGATGCCCGCCGGAATGCGCCGGGTGATGAGGTCGCGCACCGCATGCAAAAAGGTGCCCAACACGCACAGCCACGCATGGCCATTGAAACCATCGATCTGGGGTTGCACCACCAGCAGCACGCCGACAAAGCCGCTGACGATCAGGCCCCAGCGCAAAGCGTCCACGCGTTCATGGAGCACCCCGACCGCCAACACCGTGATGAAAAAAGGGGCTGCCAAATTGATCGCCGTGGCATTGGCCAAGGGCAATTGCACCAGACCGGCCATGTAAACCATCGAGGCCACGGCATCAATGCCCGCGCGCCACAGCACGGTGGGGTGGCGCCACCCTGGTCGCAGTCGAAACGCCCCCAGGCGCCATGCCACCACACTCAAGATCAGGGATGCCAGCGCACCGCGCAAAAACAAGGACTGAAAGATGCCGATTTGAACGCTGGCCATTTTGACCAAGGCGTCATTGGTCAAAAAGAAAGCCATGGCCAAGCACATGGCCGCAATGCCTTGGCGATTGATCACGGCCTGTGACAAGGGGGTGGTTTGGGGCGGCAAATGGGGTCCATCACAAGGCAAGGGGTGGGGCATGATAAATCCCATAAACTCACAGCCACCATGGACCACACCAACGCCGAACTGCGCCGCATCTTGCAAAGCTGCCGCACCATTGCTGTGGTGGGGCTGTCCGCCGACTGGAACCGCCCCAGTTACTTTGCGGCCAAGTACATGCAAACCGCGGGCTACACGGTGGTGCCGGTGAACCCGCGCTACACCGAGGTTTTGGGCCAGCGTTGCTTTCCCGACCTGGCGTCGATCGACGTGCCCATCGACATGGTCGATGTGTTTCGCCGCAGCGAAGACGTGTTGCCGATTGCCGAGCAAGCACTGGCCATGGGGGTGCGCTGTTTGTGGCAGCAACTGGGGGTGGCCAACATGGAAGCCGACGCGCTGTGGCAACAAGCTGGGCGTGACTCGGTGATGAACCGCTGCGTCAAGATCGAACATGCGCGGCTTTTTGGTGGCCTGCACTGGGCGGGTGTCAACACCCAGGTCATTTCAGCGCAGCGGCCCCACTGACACCATGGCCGAGCACCGTTTTCAAGCCGAAACCTTGGCCATCCATGCCGGACAAATTCCGGACGCCGCCACGGGGGCGCGGGCCTTGCCCATTTACCAAACCACCAGCTTTGTGTTTGACAGCGCCGAGCACGCGGCCGCCTTGTTCAACTTGCAAACCTTTGGCAATGTGTATTCGCGCCTGTCCAACCCCACGGTGGCCGCCCTGGAAGAACGGGTGGCGGCCTTGGAGGGCGGTCGCGCCGGCCTGGCTTCGGCCAGTGGCATGGCGGCAGAAACCATGGCCCTGACCACTTTGCTGCAAGCCGGTGACCATGTGGTCGCCGCATCCGCCTTGTATGGGGGCACGGTGAGCTTGCTGGCGGTGAACTTGCGCAAATTTGGCATTGAATGCACCTTTGTCGATGCCAGTGACCTGAGCGCCGTGGCCGCCGCCATGCAAGCCAACACGCGGGCGGTGTTTGCCGAGTCGCTGGGCAACCCGAGTTTGCAAGTGCTCGACATCGCAGCGGTGGCGGAGGTCGCCCATGCCCATGGGGTGCCCTTGATGGTCGACAACACCGTGGCTTCACCTTTTTTGTGCAACCCCATCGATTGGGGTGCGGATGTGGTCATCCACTCGGCGACCAAATACCTGGGTGGGCATGGCACCACCTTGGCAGGCGTGATCGTGGAGTCGGGGCGTTTCCCCTGGGACAACGGCAAATTTCCGGGCATGACCGAGCCTTCGTTGGGCTACCACGGGGTGAAGTTTTGGGAAACCTTTGGCGACTTTGCTTTCACCATGCGTGCGCGCATGGAAAATCTGCGCGTGTTTGGCGCCACCTTGGCGCCCACCAGTGCTTGGCAAATTTTGCAAGGCATTGAAACCTTGCCGTTGCGCATGGAGCGCCACTGCCGCAATGCGCTGGCGGTGGCCCGGCATTTGCAAAACCACCCCAAGGTCAGTTGGGTGCATTACCCGGGCTTGCCCGATCACCCACAACACGCCTTGGTGCAAAAGCAAATGCGCAGCGTGGATGGCGTGGCTGGCGGTTCGGGCTTGTTGGTGTTTGGCGTCAAAGGGGGTATGCCTGCGGGCGTGCGCTTCATCGAGTCGGCGCGCTTCATGAGCCATTTGGCCAACATTGGCGACACCCGCACCTTGATCATTCACCCCGCTTCCACCACCCACCGCCAACTCGACGAGGCGCAACAGGTCAAAGCTGGTGTGCTGCCCGACATGGTGCGCATGTCGGTGGGCTTGGAGCACATCGACGACATCTTGTGGGACATTGATCAAGCCCTGGACCGGTCTTGATCCGAACCCGACAATAAAAAGCAGGAGACACCCATGGCATCCATTTATGAACAACACCTGGACAAAAACACGGCCAACCACGTGCCGCTTTCGCCGGTGAGTTTTGTCGAGCGCAGCGCCGAGGTGTTTGGCGATTTGCCCGCTGTCATCCATGGCCAGCGCCGTTACACCTGGGCCCAGCTGCGTGAGCGCTCGGCCCGATTGGCCGCCGCCTTGCAAAGCCTGGGCGTGGGGCGTGGCAGCACGGTCAGCGTGATGCTGCCCAACACCCCGGAAATGGTCGAGGTGCATTACGCCGTGCCCGCGCTCAACGCCGTGCTCAACGCCTTGAACACCCGGCTCGATGCCGACTTGATCGCTTGGCAAATGAACCATTGCGAGGCCATGGTGCTGATCACCGACACCGAGTTTTCGCCCACCATGGGCGCGGCATTGAAAAAACTCCGCGAGGTGCACGGGCGTCAAGTCACGGTGATCGATGTGAGCGATTCCGAGTACACCGGCGCCGGTGAGTGCGTGGGCAGTTTGCACTACGAAGAGTGGCTGGCGGCCCACCCGCCTTTGGCCCAGTTGCACGGGCCGACCGACGAATGGGACGCGATTGCGGTTTCCTACACATCGGGCACCACTGGCGACCCCAAGGGCGTGGTCACCCACCACCGCGGCGCCTACTTGAACGCGGTGTGCAATGCGGCCACTTGGACCATGCCGCACTTCCCGCGTTACCTGTGGACCTTGCCCATGTTCCATTGCAATGGCTGGTGTTTTCCGTGGACGGTGGCGATGCTGGGCGGTACCCATGTGTGCTTGCGCAAAGTGGATGCCCCGTCAATCTTGCAAGCCATGCGCGAGCACGATGTCAACCATTACTGTGCCGCGCCCATCGTGCACAACCTGATCATCCAAGCCGACCCTGTCTTGCGCGAGGGCGTGCCGCGTGGGGTGCGCGGCATGGTGGCAGGGGCTGCGCCGCCAGCGGCCATGATCGAGGGCATGGCCCAGATTGGTTTTGACATCACCCATGTTTATGGTTTGACCGAGGTGTATGGACCCGCAGCAGGTGCGGTCAAGCGCGATGCCTGGGCCCAGGCCGATGTGTCCGAGCAAGCGCGCCTCAATGGCCGCCAAGGGGTGCGCTATGAGTTGCAAGAGGGCATGACGGTGATGGACCCTGTCACCATGCAGGAAGTGCCCGCCGATGGACAAACCATGGGCGAGATCATGTTTCGCGGCAACATCGTGATGAAGGGTTACTTGAAAAACCCAGGCGCCACGCAAAAGGCGTTTGAAAGCGGTTGGTTTCACACCGGCGACTTGGCGGTGATGGAGCCGGACCGCTATGTGAAGATTCGTGACCGCAGCAAAGACATCATCATCTCGGGCGGCGAGAACATCAGCTCCTTGGAGGTGGAAGACGCCTTGTACCGACACCCGGCCGTGATGGCCTGTGCGGTGGTGGCCAAGCCCGACTCCAAATGGGGTGAGACGCCGTTGGCCTTTGTCGAACTCAAGGCCGGCGCGGCGGTCAAGGCCGAAGACCTGGTGGCGCACTGCCGCAGTTTGCTGGCGGGCTATAAAGTGCCGCGCGAGGTGCGCTTTGAGGCCATCCCCAAAACCTCGACTGGCAAAATCCAAAAATTCGTGTTGCGCGAACGCGCCCATTCCACCCAGGCCTTCGACTGACCCCATGGGTTAAATTGACCGCTTGTATCCATCCCCGATCAAAAGGAAAACCATGTCATTGCCCGTTACCCAGCACAGCGACACATTCGCCACCATTGGCCAACTCATGCCCGCCGACATGGCCGGTGTGGCCGCCATGGGCTTTCAAAGCGTGATCAACAACCGCCCCGACGGCGAAGGCGGCCCCGACCAACCCACCAGCGCCCAAATGGCCCAAGCGGCACAGGCTGCGGGGCTCACTTATGCCTATTTGCCCGTGGTGGCGGGCATGATCACCGCCGATCAAGCGCGTGCTTTTGCCCAGTGGTTAGGCGATCAACCTGGACCGGTGCTGGCGTTTTGCCGCTCGGGCGCGCGCTCCACCCAATTGCGCGACATGGCCCGCGCTTTCGAATGACCCTTCGGCACAACCCCGGGTTAAACGTTTGATGGGCTGGCTGCGCGGGCCGACCTGGTGGCGGGCTGATCAGCGGCGCCACTGGACTGGCGATGCGGTGGCCGGTGCGGTGGTGACGGTGCTGGTCATCCCCCAAAGCCTGGCCTACGCCATGTTGGCAGGGCTGCCACCCACCATGGGCTTGTATGCCAGCGTCTGGCCGGTCTTGGCCTATGCTTTTTTGGGCAGCAGCCAGGTGTTGGCGGTCGGACCCGTGGCCGTCACCTCGTTGATGACCGCCAGTGCCTTGTTGCCTTTGGCGGTGGCGGCTTCGCCCGAATACGTGGCTTTGGCCATGGGCTTGGCCTTGTTGTCAGGGCTCATGCTCACCCTGGCAGGCGTGCTGCGCTTGGGTTTCTTGGCATATTTTTTAAGCCAACCGGTGATCAGTGGTTTTGTGTCGGGCGTGGCCATCTTGATCGCCATCGGCCAGTTGCCAGGCATCTTGGGCATCACGGTCCCCGGACGGGGTGTGGCGCAAACGCTGGTGGGGGTGTGGCAAAACGCGCACCTCATCCATGCACCGACTGCCGTTTTGGGGGTGGGTGCTGTGGTGGTGTTGTGGTGGGCGCGTGCGCACTTGGCGCGCCTGTGGGGGCGCTGGTTCGGCGCGCCGGTGGTGGGTGCTTGGATGGCGCGCATGGCCCCATTGGTGGTGGTGTTGGTCGCCACCCTCATCGTGCTTGCCTCCGGTGGTGCGCCATCGCTGGGGGTGGCGGTGGTGGGCCCCATCGAGCCGGGCTTGCCGCAATGGCAAGCGGTGTCTTTGGACAGCGCGCAATGGTTGTCCTTGTGCTTGCCTGCTTTGCTCATTGCCTTGATCGGTTTCGTGGAAAGCGTTTCGCTGGCGCAAGCCTATGCCCTGCAGCGACAGCAACGCTTGGCACCGAATCGCGAATTGGTGGGCCTGGGCGTGGCCAATGTGCTCAGTGGTTTCACGGGGGGCTACAGTGTCGCGGGGGGCTTTTCGCGCACGGTGATCAATGCCTCTGCCGGGGCCCAAACGCCCATGGCCAGCGTGGTGGCGGCCTTGTTGATGGCCGGGGTGATGCTGGGCTTTTCGCAGGCCTTTGAGGTCTTGCCCGTGGCCGTGTTGTCGGCGTCCATTTTGGTTTCGGTGTTGACCTTGTTCGATGCGCAAACCCTGCGCCAAGCTTGGCGCTACGACCAGGCAGACGCTTGGAGCTGGTTGGCCACCTTTGCGGGGGTGTTGGTGGTGGGGGTGGAGTGGGGCATTGGTTTGGGCGTGGTCTTGTCACTGGCCGTGCTGGTGTGGCGCAGCAGCCGGCCGCACATGGCGGTGGTGGGGCGCATCGCGGGCACCGAACACTTTCGCAACATCGAGCGCCACCAGGTGCAAACCTTGCCTGGGTTGATCGCCTTGCGGGTGGATGAAAGTTTGTTTTTTGCCAATGCCGCCGCCTTGGAGGAAAAGGTCGCCGATTTGCTGTCCAAACACAGCGACACCCGCAGCCTGTTGTTGATCTTGTCGGCCGTTAACCGCATCGACACCACCGCTTTGATCATGCTTGACGAGTTGGAGCGCAGCCTGTCCCTCCAAGGCGTGCGCTTGAGCATGGCCGAGGTCAAGGGCCCGGTGATGGACCGCTTGGGTCAGACCGACTTGGGCCGGCGCTTGGCCAGCCGCATTTACCTCAGCACCAACGAAGCCTTCAACGCCCACCGCTGAAGTCGGCCAGGGCACGCGCCATGCGGCTGACAAAGCCTGGGAAATGGGCGGGGTCGATCCAGCGCACCACCACCACCGCTTGGTGGGCGGGCTCGATCCACACATAGTTGCCACCTGCACCGAACATGAATTGGCTGTCCTCGCTGGCACCCGGAAACGCCTTGCCTTGGGGGTTGAGCCAATTGAGCCAACCGTAAAACGGGGCCAGGGCTTGGGGCTGGCGCATTCGCTCGATCCAGTCCGAGGGCATCAAGGCGCGCTGTTGACCACCGATGGGCCATTGGCCTTGGTTGAGCACCAATTGGGCAATGCGCGCTTGGTCGCTGCTGCTGATGCACACCCCACCGCCCCAGTGGCTGCCCCCGGGCACCGAGGCCACTCGCTGCGGGCCTTGGCCATTGACGTCGGGCAAATCCACCCATGACTGTTCATAGCCCTCCCAGCGAAAGCCTTGGCCGCCCCCGATGGGGTGAAGAATGCTTTGCTCAAACACCTGGGGCAGGGCTTGGCCAAACAAATGCAGCAAGGCCAGCGACAACTGGTTGATGCGCACATCGTTGTACTCCCAATAAGTCCCTGGGGCCTGCAAGGGTCGAGCGTCGCCCTTTTGGCCTTGCACCGGTTTGGGGTCGAGCACCAGTTTGCGGTAGCGGTCAACCTGGTCGGGAATGCCAAAACAAGTGCCTTCCCATTCGCTGGTTTGGCTCAGCAAATGGGCCCAGGTGATGGATCGGTTGTGTTGGCTGTCAAAGCCAATGCCGGGCAAGCGGCGCACCACCGGCTCATCGGCGTCGGGCAACAAGCCCCGCCCGTGGGCCACGCCAGCGAGCAGTGCCAAGTAGGTTTTGGCCACGCTGAAGGTTTGATCGGCGCGTTCGGGCTCGCCCCAGGATTGGCGCAGTTCACCACCCACCCACACTTGCCCCGACACCGGCCCGCGTGCATGCACCGGGCCATGCAGCCGGTTCCATGGCGGCGGGTCGTCGTGGTGCACGCCATAGCGCAGCGGCTCTGCATGGGGGTCGCGGGTCCACGCCACCTCGTGGGCTTGGGCATGGGCGATGGCGTCGTGAAACTGCGTCATGGTGTGCAATGGGGTGGTTCAATCGATGGGGAGCAAATGTACAGCCACCGAGGGTGGCCAAGCCATGGGTGAAAATGGCTCAGTCACACGCCCTTCAACCCCCAGCCAGGTCGCTTGCATGAAAAAAATCTTGGTCATCGTTCCCTTTGCCATGTCCGAGGACAACCGCCAACTGCGCCGCCAGCAGTTGGGCAGCCTGTCTCTGCCCCCTGATGTGCAATTTGAATACCGCTCTGTCAAAGCCGGCCCGGTCAACTACGCCAGCCACCATGATTTTGTGTTGGCCGACGTGTCGATTTTTGAAGCGGGCTGCCGCGCCGAGCAAGAGGGCTTTGATGCCGTGTGTATCGACACCATGAGCGACTCGGGCGTCGCGGCCCTGCGCTCGGTGCTGCGCATCCCGGTGGTGGGGCCGGGCAAGGTGTCGATGCTCAGCGCCTTGATGCTGGGCGAGAACTTCTCCATCATCACCATGGCCAGCCGCTGGAAGCCGTTGTACAAGAAGGCTCTGGACGAGTTGGGTTTGCACCGCCAATGCGTTTCGGTGCGGGCGATTGAAATGCCGGCCGACAACCTGGGCTTGTTGGGTGGCAAAGAGGAATTGGTGTTTCCCTTGCTGGAGCAGGCCGCCCTACGTGCGATCGACGAAGACGGGGCCCAGGTGCTGATTTTGGGCTCGACCACCATGCACCAGGCCCACGCCTATTTGCAACCGCGTTTGCCGGTGCCGATCATCAACCCCGGCCCCTTGAGCTACCAAACGGCCTTGGGCTTGTTGGGCTTGGGCCTGAGCCACAGCGCGCGCGCTTACCCGCCCCCCTTGCACCCGCGCTTGGACATGCTGCAAGCCATGCTCACAGCGGCCCAAAACCAGGTGATGCCAAACCCACAAGGAAACCCATGACACCGCAGCAAATGACCGATCTGGTCGAGGCCTACTTCGATGCCGTCGACCGCAAACACCTGACCGACACCTTGGCCTTGTTTGTGCCCGATGCACAGTTCCACATCCCCACCCATGGCCTGCATTTCAAAGGCCGCGATGGCGAAATTGCCGGCATGTACCAGCGCTTGTTTGACCGTTATGCCCAGGTTTGGCACGGCGACTTTGTGCATGTGGTGCAAGCGCCCCAGCGCATTGCCAGCCAGTTCAGGGTGGAAAACACCGGCCACCAAGGCGAGCGTTGGACCAAGCACAACTGCAACTTTTTTCGCTTGCGCGGTGACTTGTTGGAGGACGTGAGCGTCTACATGGCGGGCGAAAATTCGCTGACCTGATGCCTTGGTTGGCCAGCGCGTGGCTGCGCTGTGATCACGCCGCTATCATGCGGCCACACCCCGACCATGCCGTCGGCGCAGGACCACCCACAGAGGCCAACACCATGGACAAACTCACCCTGAGCATTGCGTTTTCAGACAATGAGCGCACCCGCCCCATCGCCCAAGGGCGGCACCACCCGCAAGGCGTGAACCTGATCCCCACGGTGGTCCACCCTTCCGAAATGTTTTGGCGCCAACTGAAATACCGCGACTTTGATGTGTCGGAGATGTCGCTGTCGTCCTTGATCATTGCCACCGCCCGGGGCGACCACAGTTGGGTGGCCTTGCCCATCTACACATCGCGCAAGTTTTTCCACACCAACATCTTGATCCGTGCCGACAAAGGCATTTACACCCCGCAAGACCTGCGCGGCAAGCGTGTGGGCGTGCCCGAGTACCAGCAAACGGCTGCACTGTGGTCGCGCGGTGTGTTGGCCCACGAGTTTGGTGTGCAAGCGCAAGACATCGAGTGGTTCATGGAGCGCGGCCCCGAGAAAAGCCACGGCGGTGTCACCGGTTTCAAGCCGCCGCCTGGCGTGCGATTGAACACCATCGACCCCCAAACCAATATCGGCGAGATGCTGCTCAACGACCAATTGGATGCGACCTTGCTGTACCTGACCAGCCGCAACCTGGTGGACCGCAGCACCATTGATTTGGACACACACCCCATCATCCAGCCTTTGTTTCCCGATCCACGGGCCGAGGGCCGGCGCTACTTTGCCAAGACGGGCATTTACCCCATCAACCACACGGTGGTGATCAAGCGCGAGGTGTACGAAAAGCACCCGTGGCTGGCACTCAATTTGTTCCATTGCTTCATGGCGGCCAAAAATGAGGTGGAGCACGAGACGGCTGATACTTTGAAAGACTATTTCGACACCGGTTTGATGGACCCCGCAGGGGCATCGGCCATGAAGCTCGATCCCAAGTCGTATGGCATGAAGTCGTCGCGCACGGTGGTGGAAACCATTGCGCGGTATGTCCACGAGCAAGGCTTGACAGACCGCGTGGTCCAAGTCGAAGCAATGTTTGCGCCCTCCACCTTGGAGGTGTGAGCGCCCATGCCGAATTCGGCATGGAGGTTCAGGCGGTGACTGGTGCGTCCAGGGGTGCTTGGGCCAGCATCTGGCACCACGCGGACCAATCGCGGTCCTGGTCAGGGCCCTGGGCCGACAGGGCCACCGTGGCTTGGTACAGCGATTGGGCCTGTTCCGGCGACCACACCCGGGTGCACAAAGACATGAATTTGCCGTGCAACTCGGCATCGGTATAGGGTGAGGCATCGTCGCCCCGGTTGACGCCCACGGCGGCTTCTCGCACGCTGCCGTCGTTGAGCCGAATGCGCACATGGGCCGGGCGCTCGTGGGGCAGGCGCGCATTCATGGCTTTGTCTTCGCGCACCACCACTTTTTGCGCCAAGGCCAACACCGCTGGGTTGCGCACCGCTTCCCAGGTGAAGCTGGGCAACCTGCTGTGGCCGTGCACCAAGCGGGTGGCCACGGCAAACGGCACCGAAAATTTGGCCGCCAAGGTGTTGCGCGGTGCCGGGTCGATCAACTCGGAGGCGATGTTGTAGGTGGCCACCTCGATGCGCTCAATTTGATCCACATCGGGCAGGCCTGGGCCGGCGGCGATGGCATCCACCGCGTCCAAGGTGCCATGGTTGTAACGGCAACAAGCGTGCAGTTTGAAGTAGTTTTGGGCGATGTGCCATTCGCTGCCCAGGCCGCGCACCAAGGCGACGAGGTCGATGTGCTCTGACACCACTTCGCCAAAGATGGACTCAATGCCATGGCGCTCACCGCCAAAGCCGCTTTCAAACAACTGCACAGCCAGCAGCCCGTTGCGGTTGCTCAAGCCTGCATAGACATTGCGCACCAAGCCACCTTCGAGCATGGTTTTTTTCGAGGACGCGGTCGTCAAAGACGTGCTGATGTTGATCACCTCATGCATGGCTGGGCTGTCCAGCCCCAGCGCACGTGCGCAGCCCGCCGCCGCACCCACCGTGCCCCAGGTGCCGTGCGGGTGCATGCTGGCGCGCAATTGGGCGGCCGCGCCAATGCGTGAGCCCACTTCATAACCGGCCAGCACCCCATTGAGAAAGGCGCGCAGGCCCAGTTGCCGCTCTTGGCACAGGGCGAGCACGGCGGGCAGCACATGCACGGCCGGGTGACCGCGGGAAAACCGGTTGCCCTCGTCCATTTCCAAAAAAGTGCCGCCGCTGCCGTTGACCATGGCCGCGGCATCGGCGGCCACATGGCGGCCCAGGCCGGGCAACACCGCCGGCCCGCTGCTGTGGGCCAAGCGCTGCGCCATGGCGCGCAGTTCGGGTTCGACCGATCCCCCCACCACCGCGGCCAAGGTGTCGGCAATCACCCGGTTGAGTTGGTGCTGGATGTCGATGGGCGCTTGCGCCACATCCACGTGGGCCGCAAACTGGCTCAGGTCTTGGGTTGCATGGGACATGTGTGCTCCGCAGGTGGGTTGAGGGCTGTGATTGTGCCGTTGCTGGCCGGTTCTTTGCTTGGGTTTGTGCTGGTGTAAAGTCCGCCAGTCTCGGATGCACCGTTTTGCACACAGGAGTTGGTTTGGATCTTTCCATATTGACCGCAGCCGCCATCAATGGCCTGCTGTTGGGCGGTATTTACACCTTGGTGGCGTGTGGCCTCACCCTCATCTATGGGGTGTTGCACATCATCAATTTTGCCCATGGCAGTTTGCTCATGGTCGCCATGTTTGGTGTTTACTATTTGCTCACTGTTTTCAAAATTGACCCCTATGTGTCCTTGCTCATCATGGTGCCCGCCATGTTTGTGCTGGGTTATGCCTTGTACAAGGGATTGATCGGGCGCTTTTCCAGTGGCAAGGATGAAAACATTTTGCTCATCACCTTGGGCCTGTCCATCCTGCTCGAAAACATCGCCTTGATGTTTTTCAAAGGCGACTCGCGCACCATCACGGTGGCGTATTCAGACACCATGATCGAACTGGGCCCCACATTGGTGCCCTTGCCGAAATTGATTTCTTTTGCCGTGGCCATGGTGTTGTGTGTGGCCCTGGGCTGGCTGATCCAACGCACCGATACCGGTCGCGCCATCCGCGCGGTGGCCAAGGAGCGCATGGGCGCCCGTTTGGTGGGCTTGGATGTGGACAAGGTGTATGCCATTTCCTTTGGTTTGGGGCTGGCCACCTTGGGCGCTGCGGCGTGTTTGTTGATGCCCATCTTTTATGTTTCCCCCACCATTGGCCATGTGTTTGTGTTGGTGGCCTTCACCGTGGTGGTGCTGGGCGGCATGGGCAGCTTTTTGGGCGCGGTGTTGGGGGGCTTGATTGTGGGCTTGACCGAATCCTTTGGCGGCTTGTTCTTGGGCGAAAGCCTGGGACAAATTGGCATCTCCCTGATCTTTATTTTGATTTTGTTGCTGCGCCCATCGGGCTTGTTTGGGGCCAAAGCATGAGTGACCACCTGCACGCTGCGCGACCCATCCCCTGGGTGATGCACCTGTCCTTGTTGGCCTTGGCCCTGGCGTTTCCCTTCGTGTTCCCGTCCAACTTCATGGTCAATTTCGGTGTCATGGCCTTGTTTTACGCCTTCATTGGCCAGGCCTGGAACATCTCGGGTGGCTTTGCCGGCCAAATGTCGTTTGGCCATGTGGCTTTTTTTGGCGTCGGTGCTTATGCCAGTTCGGTGATGCAAATGCGCTTTGGGTTTTCGCCCTGGTGGGGCTTGCCGGGTGCGGCCTTGGCCGGCGCCTTGGTGGCTGGTTTTGTGGCGGCGGTGTCGTTTCGCGCGGGTCTCAAAGGGTCTTACTTTGCCCTGATCACCCTGGCCTTTGGCGAGGTCTTGCGCATCATCAGCAATTCAGTGGACATCACCGGTGGGGGGCTGGGGATGCTCATCCCGATGAAGCGCAGCGTGGCCAATTTTCAATTTGAAGAGCGCAGCGGGTTTTACTTTTTGATTTTGCTGCTGGCTGCCGCATCGGTGGCCTTGGCCGAATGGTTGCGCCGGTCGCGCTTTGGTGCCCGCTTGGCCGCCATCCGTGAAAACGAAGACGCCGCCAAAGCCTTGGGCATCGATGTGCTGAGCGAAAAAATCAAGGTCTTGGTGCTCTCTGGCGCCATGTGTGGCATGGGTGGCTGCTTTTTCGCCCAGTACTTTTTGTACATCGACCCGACCATTGTGTTTGGCGTCGACAAGTCGGTCGAGATGCTCTTGGTCAGCATGATTGGCGGTGCAGGCACGGTGTATGGGCCTTTGATTGGTGCCTTGTTGTTGGCCTCCATCAGCGACATCACGCGGGTGATGACCCAAATCCAAGGCCTGTCCTTGGTGATTTACGGCGGGTTGTTGGTGATCATCATCGCTTACTTGCCCAATGGCTTGATAGATTTGTTTCGCCGCAAAGGCGGCCAACCAGGGGGCAAGCGATGATGTTGCAAGTCCAGGGTTTGAGCAAAATTTTCGGTGGCTTGCGCGCGGTGGATGACGCCAGTTTGTCGGTGGACCCAGGCCGCATCGTGGCCTTGATCGGACCCAATGGCGCGGGCAAAACCACTTTCTTCGCCTGTGTGGCGGGCTTTCACCGGCCAGACGCTGGTCGCGTGCATTTCAACGGCCAAGACATCACTGGCATGGCCCCGCACCTGATTGCGCGCCGCGGCATGGTGCGCACGTTCCAAATCACCCAACCCTTTGCCAAGTTGTCGGTGCTCGACAACATCATGGTGGGCGCTTATCAACTGCATGCACACGACGCCGATGCCCGCGCCCATGCCATCGCTGTGGCCCAAAAGGTGGGCATGGCGCCGCTGTTGGCTCAGCCCGCGATGGAGTTGACGGTGGCTGGCCGCAAGCGCCTGGAGTTGGCCCGGGCCTTGGCCACCAATCCCCAGCTGCTGTTGCTCGATGAGGTGATGGCTGGCCTGAACCCCTCTGAAATTGTCGAAATGGTGGGCATCGTGCGCACGATCCGCGACATGGGCGTCACGGTGTTGCTCATCGAGCATGTGATGCAAGCGGTGATGAGTTTGTCCGAGCACATTTATGTGCTGTCGCATGGCCGGGTGATCGCCCAAGGTGCGCCGCGCGATGTGGTGTCAGACCCGGCGGTGATCGAGGCTTATTTGGGTCGCGGTGCCGCCGCCATCCATGGGGGAGTGGCCCATGCTTGAGGTGCGCGGTTTGCGGGCGGGTTATGGCGAAGTCGAGGTTTTGCGCGGCATCGATTTGGATGTGGCCCGTGGCGAAATTGTGGCGGTGTTGGGCAGCAACGGGGTGGGCAAATCCACCTTGAACAACAATTTGTCGGCCTTGTACCGGCCGTTTGCGGGGCGCATCCATTTCTTGGGCGAAGACATCACCGACATGACCTCGACCCAAGTGGTGCAGCGGGGCTTGATCCATGTGCCTGAAGGTCGACGCATCTTCCCCAACATGAACGTGTTGGAAAACCTGACCGTGGGCGGGCAAGTGCGCGGCCGTGCACGGCGGCAACAAAACATCGACAAAGTGGTGGCGATTTTTCCGCGTTTGCAAGAACGCTTCAAGCAAGCGGCGGGCACTTTGTCCGGGGGCGAGCAGCAAATGTTGGCCATTGGCCGTGGCCTGATGGCTGAGCCTGAGCTGTTGATCATGGACGAGCCATCCTTGGGCCTGTCGCCCTTGCTGGTGGAGGAAATGTTTGCCCTGATCCAACGCATGAACCAGGCGGGGCAAGCCATTTTGTTGATGGAGCAAAACGCGGTTCAAACCTTGGCGATTGCGCACCGCGCCTACATCATCGAAAACGGCATGGTCGCCTTGCAAGGCGCGGCCCAAGACTTGGCGCTGGACCCCGAGCTCAAGCGCCGCTACCTCGGGCTTTGAGCCCCCCTTTCTTGGAGACTTTGATGGCAAACCCAGTGCGCGTGATAAAGGCAGATCGCATGCCGGATGGTTGCCCAGAGGTGGCTGTGGTGGTGGTGGGCGGTGGTGCCTGCGGCCAGGTGTGTGCCATCCGCTTGCGCCAACTGGGCGTGGATGTGGTGGTGCTCGAGCGCGATGACCAGCCCACCGGCTCCACGGCCTTGTCTTCGGGCTTTATTCCAGCTGCGGCGACACAGGTGCAACGGTCTCAAGGCATTGAAGATTCGGTGGCGCTGTTTGAACAAGACATTCAGGCCAAGGCCCATGGTGACGCGGCCCCCCATTTGGTGCAGGCCTATGCCCAAGCCGTGGCGCAAGCCATCGATGGCTTGGTCGATGCGGGCTTGACGCTGGAGGTGTTGACCGGTTTTCGCTATCCCGGGCACTCGGCTTTGCGCATGCATTCCACCCCCGAGCGCTCAGGAGAAGCCTTGATGGCCCAGTTGCAAAACATCTCGCAGCGCGAGGGCGTGGATGTGCTGACCCAGGCCACGGTGCGCGAGTTGTGGCTGCATCCGCAAGGCCATGCGCTGGGGGTCGGCTATGAACGGCCCGATGGGCAAATGGAATTTTTGGCATGCCAAGCCCTGGTCTTGGCCTGCAATGGTTTTGGTGGCAACCCCGCCATGTTGCGCGAATGGCTGCCCGAGATGGCCGATGCGGTGTTTGCCGGGCACACCGGCAACGACGGCAGCGCCATCGCTTGGGGCCAGCAAATGGGCGCCCGACTCGCCGACATGGGGGCGTACCAAGGCCATGGCTCGTGGGCCATGCCGCAAGGCGCCTTGGTCTCGTGGGGTTTGATGATGGAGGGGGGCATCCAGGTCAACCAATGGGGTGATCGGTTCCACGATGAAAACCAAGGTTATTCCGAGGCCGCCACCCAAGTCTTGGCCCAGCCCGGTGGCATGGCGTGGTGTGTGTTTGATGACCCGATCTTGCGCTTTGCCCAAGACTTCCCTGATTTCCGCGATGCCCAGGCCGCTGGTGCGGTGCGCTCCAGCGCCGATGTGGGGCAAATGGCCCAATGGGTGGGCTGTGACCCTGCGCGTTTGGCGGCCACTTTGGCGGCCATGGTCCCTGGCCAAGTCGATGCCTGGGGTCGGCGCATTGAGCGGGTGCTGCAAGCCCCCTACCACTTGATCAAGGTGACGGGTGCGCTGTTCCACACCCAAGGGGGTTTGGACATCAATGCCCAATGCCAGGTGTTGTCGCAACAAGGCCAAGCTTGGCCCAATTTGTTCGCTGGCGGTGGTGCGGCCCGTGGCGTGTCCGGCAATGCCGTGTGGGGCTATTTGTCGGGCAACGGCCTGCTCAGTGCCTTTGCCAGCGGTTGGATCTGCGCCAATCAGTCCGCTGCGCTGGTGCGCTGATCAGTGTTGGCTGGCGCGCAGCAGCGTCATCACTTCTTCGGTGGTTTGCACATCGCCGAAGTTCAACAAAAACGAGTCCAAGCTGGCCGCATGCTCTTGCGGCGTGAAGGCTGAGCACGCGTCCGAGACCATCACGGTTTTGTAGTTGAGCATCATGGCGTCGCGGGCGGTGGATTCGCAGCACACATTGGTGGCGGTGCCGGCAATCAACACCGTGTCAATGCCTTCTTTTTGCAAACGCTCATGCAAGTCGCTGGCACCTTGGATGAAGGCGCTGTAGCGGGTTTTGGGCACGTGCCAATCGCCGGCTTGGGGTTGCAGATCAGCGTACAAAGCGTGGCCATCGTGGCCAGCGGACATGGTTTCACTGCGCAGCTTCAAGCCCGCAGGAGACGACAGGTTTTCGTGAAAGTGCGACCAGCTGTGCAAAGACTCTTCGGTGAAGGTGTTGAGGATCCACACCACCGTGCCGCCTTTGTGCCGCAAGGCCTCGGCTAATCGGTTGATCGCGCCGCAAGTGGCTGCCGCTGCCGGGACCCAGGCGTGGCCAGCCCCTTTTTTGACAAAGGCGTTTTGCATATCGACCACCACCAAGGCAGTGCGTTGCGGCGCCATGTGACTGAAGGCATGCAGTTGACCACGGCGGGCGATCACGCGGGCTTGCAAATCGGCAGAAGGGACATAGTCGGTCATGGTGATCCTGGCGGCAAATGGAGGGCACAAAAAACCCCGCCGCAGCGGGGTGGGGATTCAGCGCTTGGCCAATGGCAAAACGTCGCGGCGTTCGGCACCCGTGAACAACTGGCGCGGGCGGCCAATTTTGTATTCGGGGTCGCCAATCATTTCGTTGAGCTGGGCAATCCAGCCCACGGTGCGGGCCAGGGCAAATATGCCGGTGAACAAATTCACGGGAATGCCAATGGCGCGCTGCACGATGCCGGAATAAAAGTCCACATTGGGGTAGAGCTTGCGCGAGACAAAGTAATCGTCTTCCAGGGCAATTTTTTCCAAGGCCTTGGCCAGCTTGAACAGCGGGTCGTTTTCCAAACCCAACTCTTGCAACACCTCGTTGCAGGTCTCCTGCATGAGCTTGGCGCGGGGATCGTAATTTTTGTAAACGCGGTGGCCAAAGCCCATGAGCTTGACGTTGGAGTTTTTGTCCTTGACCTGGTTCATGAACTCGCCGACCTTGGCCACGCCCCCCATTTTTTGAATGTCTTCAAGCATGTTCAAGCAGGCCTCGTTGGCGCCGCCGTGGGCCGGGCCCCACAAGCAGGCCACACCAGCAGCAATGGCCGCGAACGGGTTGGTGCCTGAGGAGCCGCACAAACGCACCGTGGAGGTCGAGGCATTTTGTTCGTGGTCGGCATGCAAGATGAAGATGCGGTCCAGGGCACGCTCGAGCACCGGGTTGACCTTGTACTCTTCACAGGGGTTGCCAAACATCATGCGCAAAAAGTTGCCGGCGTATTTCAAGTCGTTCTTGGGGTACATGAACGGCTGGCCAATGCTGTATTTGTAGGCCATGGCCACCAAGGTGGGCATTTTGGCGATCAACCGAATGGCGGCGATTTCACGGTGTTCGGCGTTGTTGATGTCGGTGCTGTCATGGTAGAAGGCCGACAAGCCGCCGATCAAACCGGTGAGCACCGCCATGGGGTGCGCGTCGCGACGGAATCCGCGCAGGAAAAATTGCATTTGCTCGTGCACCATGGTGTGGTTGGTGACCAAGTGGGTGAAGTCGGCTTTCTTTTGGGCGTTGGGCAACTCGCCGTACAGCAGCAGGTGGCAGGTTTCCAAAAAGTCGCATTGGGTCGCCAGTTGCTCGATGGGGTGGCCCCGGTACAGCAACTCGCCTTTGTCGCCATCGATGTAGGTGATGGCTGATTGGCAAGACGCGGTGGACAAAAAGCCCGGGTCATAGGTGAACATGCCGGTCTGGCCGTACAGCTTGCGGATATCGACCACATCGGGACCGATGCTGCCTTTGTAGACCGGCATTTCAATGCCGGGTTGACCGTTGCTGAAAGACAGGGTGGCTTTGTAATCTGCAATTTTCATGGTGTTATTCCTAGGCAGGGGAGGGAACGGAAGTGGCAGGTATGGCCGTGGCGCGCATCATTTGCAACACAGCCGTGAATTCAGCCGACACATCACTGGGCGCTGAGGTGCGCCCGAGCAACAGGTCAAGCAAGTCGTTGTCAGACAGGTCCATCAGCAATGACAAGCCTTCGGCCTGAAAGGCGGTCAAGCTGTCAGCGTGGCGCTGAAAAAAGCGTTCGACAAACAAATCGTTCTCCAACAAGCCCCGGCGACAGCGCCAGCGCAGCTTGCTCAATGCCCGTTCACCGATCCAATCAGGGTCGGCCACAGGGGGGTGGACAACGGTGCTCATGTCGCCGGATCAGACGGTGCGGCTGACCATCAACTCTTTGATCTTGCCAATCGCGCGGGTCGGGTTCAAGCCTTTGGGGCACACATCGACGCAGTTCATGATGGTGTGGCAACGGAACAAGCGGTAAGGGTCTTCGAGGTTATCGAGTCGCTCAGCCGTGGCGTGGTCGCGGCTGTCAGCGATGAAGCGATAGGCTTGCAACAGACCCGCAGGACCGACAAATTTATCCGGGTTCCACCAAAAAGAGGGGCAGCTGGTGGAACAACTGGCGCACAAAATGCACTCGTACAAACCGTTGAGCTCATCGCGTTCCTCTGGGGACTGCAAACGCTCTTTTTCAGGCGGCATGGTCTCGTTGACCAAATACGGCTTGATCGAGTTGTATTGTTTGAAAAATTGCGTCATGTCGACGATCAGATCGCGGATGACGGGCAGACCGGGCAAGGGCTTGAGCACAATCTCGCCCGGCAGGCTGAGCATGTTGGTCAAGCAGGCCAAACCATTTTTGCCATTGATGTTCATGGCGTCAGAGCCGCAGACACCTTCGCGGCACGAGCGGCGGAACGAAAACGTGGGGTCTTGGGCTTTGATTTTCATCAAGGCATCGAGCAGCATGCGCTCGTGTCCGTCGAGTTCTACCTCGATGGTTTGCATGTACGGCTTGGCATCGCGCTCAGGGTCATAGCGGTAAATTTTGAACGTGCGTTTCATGGTGTATTTGCTGCGAAGAGGGTTGCCGGGATGGAGGGACTGGGTCAGAAGGTGCGCACTTTGGGCGGCACGCTGTCAACGGTCAACGGGGTGAGCTTGACCGGCTTGTAGGTCAGGCTGTTGCTGGCGCTGTGCCACAGGCTGTGCTTGAGCCATTCGGCATCGTTGCGGCCGGCGGCATGCTCAGGGGTGTCACCGTAATCGTTGACGGTGTGGGCGCCACGGCTTTCATGGCGTGCGGCCGCTGACTCCATGGTGGACTGGGCGCACTCGATGAGGTTTTCCACTTCCAAGGCCTCGATGCGGGCGGTGTTGAACACATTGGACTTGTCTTTGAGGCCAATGTGCTTGACGCGCTCGCGCAAGTCGGCGATTTTTTTCACGCCTTCGTCCATGCTGGCTTGGGTGCGGAACACACCGGCGTGCAATTGCATGCTGGCGCGGATGTCGTTGGCCACGTCCTGGGCATATTCGCCATCGGTGTTGCCGTTCAGCCGCGCCAAGCGAGACAGCGACAAATCGGCAGCATTCGCAGGCAGCGGTTTGTGGGTTTTGTTTTTCTGGTGGAAATCCACGATGTGGTTGCCGGCCGCTTTGCCAAACACCAGCAAATCGAGCAGCGAGTTGGTGCCCAAGCGATTGGCGCCATGCACCGACACGCAAGAGCACTCACCCACCGCGTACAAGCCATTCACCACCGCGTTGTGGTCGGTGGCGGTTTGCGTGACCACTTGGCCGTGGATGTTGGTGGGAATACCGCCCATTTGGTAATGGATGGTGGGCACCACGGGAATCGGCTCTTTGGTGATGTCGACGTTGGCAAAGTTGTGGCCAATCTCGTAGACGGATGGCAGGCGTTTCATGATGGTCTCGGCACCGAGGTGATCGAGTTTCAAGTGCACGTAATCTTTGTTCGGGCCGCAACCTCGTCCTTCTTTGATCTCTTGGTCCATGCAACGCGACACAAAGTCACGCGGTGCCAAGTCTTTCAAGGTGGGCGCATAGCGTTCCATGAAACGCTCGCCATTGCTGTTGAGCAAAATCGCGCCTTCGCCTCGGCAGCCTTCGGTCAAGAGCACACCGGCACCGGCCACACCGGTGGGGTGGAATTGCCAAAACTCCATGTCTTCCAGCGGAATGCCAGCACGTGCCGCCATGCCCAAACCGTCACCGGT
>CANFPJ010000006.1 GCA_947448885.1 Comamonadaceae bacterium | reverse complement strand
CACACCACGATCAGTGGCATGGTCTGGGAGCGAGGGCAAAGTAGTCGCATGGGCTTAATCTGAGGTGTGATCTGTCGATTGCAACTTTAAGAAATGCAAAAAGCCAGGGTCGGTATAGGCATGCGGGGGGAGGTCGTCGGTCAGCAGGGCGGCGTCCACCTCGGCCACTTCGTTGGCCCGGTACTCATCGAGGACCATGTTGATGGTGAGCAAGCCCACCAGCAGCAAGGCGATGGGGAACAAACTGGCCAAAGGGGTCCAACCCTTCCAAGGGCTGCCCAAGGTCAATGTGCCATCACCCATGTGTTGCACATCGGCGCGGGTCACCAGGATGGGGGCCACACGACGTGCCGCCACGGCGCGCATGCGCGCTGCCCGCAAACGCTCTTGCACTTCGTAAGGCATTTGTTCTAAGTTGGCCGACAGGGCACGTGCCACGAGATGGCCAAATTGGTCTTGGGTGTGATGGTCGGCGTTGGACTTCATGGCGTTGATCTCTTGTTTTTCAGGGCGCTGGCAAGGGTTTGGATGGCACGAAAGCAATGGGTTTTAACACTTCCTTCTGAACATCCCATGGCCGAAGCGGTTTCAGCAATGTCAAGCTCCTCCCAGTAACGCAGCAGGAAGGCTTCGCGTTGACGTGGTGGCAATTTTTCAATTTCAGCTTCAATTTCAGCCATGGTCTGGCTTTGCATCAGGCTTTGTTCCGCACTTTGTTGCCAGCCATCGGTGTTGGACGCCCCGAGCACTTCCAGCAAGTCAAAACCATCGTCATCGGCCTCACCTTGCGCATCGCTGAAATTGATGAACAGGGATTGGCGGGTTTTGCGCCGCCGAAACCAATCCAAGGTGCAATTGGACAGGATGCGCTGAAACAGCAAGGGCAGTTCGTCTGGCGGCTTGTCGCCATAGTGTTCGGCGAGTTTCATCATGCTGTCTTGCACGATGTCCAAGGCGGCCTCTTCATCCCGCACGTGGTAGAGCGATCGCTTGAAAGCACGTTTTTCTACGCTTTGTAGAAAAAGGGAAAGTTCGCGTTCGGTGGCCAATTTGCGTGAGGGTGTCCGCTGTGACTTCAACGCCCCAGGGGCGCAGAAGGTTGAAGAGCGCGGATTATGGCACCGACGAATTGAGTTCCAAGGTGGCTCCAGCGGGCCTGTGTTTTGATGCCATAATCGCGCCTCAATTTTGGCAAACGGGTCTGGATTCGGCGTCCACACGGTCGCTCATGGTCTTAGGCCCTAAGTCTTGACACCTCCCCACAAGGGCCGGTGAAAAGGCACCCAAGGTTTTTCGTTTTCGAAGACTGAAAGGTTCATCATGGAAATCTCCAAAGCAGAACTCGCTTCTGCATCCTCTGCCGCGCTTGCGGCCCCCGAAGACCTCATGGGCGCCGAGATCATGGTCCGGGCCTTGCAAGCTGAGGGCGTCAAGTACTTGTGGGGCTACCCCGGCGGTGCGGTTCTCTACATCTACGACGCCCTGTACAAGCAAAACACCATCGAGCATGTGCTGGTGCGCCACGAACAAGCGGCCGTGCATGCCGCAGACGGCTACGCCCGTGCCACCGGTGAGGTGGGCGTTGCCCTGGTCACATCAGGCCCAGGGGTGACCAATGCGGTGACCGGTATTGCCACGGCCTACATGGACAGCATCCCACTGGTGGTGCTCACCGGTCAGGTGCCCACCCATGCGATTGGCTTGGATGCGTTTCAAGAGTGCGATACCGTGGGCATCACGCGGCCCATCGTCAAACACAATTTTTTGGTCAAAGACGTGGCTGACTTGGCCCTCACCATCAAAAAGGCCTTCCACATTGCCCGCTCGGGTCGGCCTGGACCCGTGGTGGTGGACATCCCCAAAGATGTGTCTTTTAAAAAGACGCCCTACACCGGCTACCCGGAAGCGGTCAGCATGCGCTCCTACAACCCGGTTCGCAAGGGGCACGCGGGTCAAATTCGCAAAGCCATGGGCCTTTTGATGGGCGCCAAGCGGCCCTACATTTACACCGGTGGCGGTGTGTTGTTGAGCAACGCATCCGACGAAGTGCGCGCCCTGGTCAACATGATTGGCGCGCCTTGCACCAGCACCTTGATGGGTCTGGGGGCCATTCCCGCCAGCGACCCCAAGTTCCTCGGCATGCTCGGCATGCATGGCACCATTGAAGCCAACAACGCCATGCAGCACTGCGATGTGCTGATCGCCATTGGCGCGCGTTTCGATGACCGGGTGATTGGTAACCCCAAGCACTTTGCCCAAAACGAACGCAAGATTGTTCACATCGACATCGACCCCTCCAGCATCTCCAAACGCGTCAAGGTGGATGTCCCCATCGTGGGCGATGTCAAGGACGTGCTCACGGAGTTGATGAACCTGATCGCCGAGTCCAAAGCCAAGATGGACGCCAAGGCCTTGGCCGATTGGTGGGCCACCGTGGAGGGTTGGCGCTCGCGCCAGTGCCTCAGCTACGACCGGGGCAACAATGACGTGATCAAACCCCAGTTTGTGGTGGAAACACTCTGGAACATGACCAAGGACGTGGACGCCTACATCACCTCCGATGTGGGCCAGCACCAAATGTGGGCTGCCCAGTACTACCGTTTTGACCAACCCCGACGCTGGATCAACTCCGGTGGTTTGGGCACCATGGGTGTGGGCATTCCCTATGCCATGGGCATCAAATTGGCCAAGCCCGAGAGCGAGGTGTATTGCATCACCGGTGAAGGCTCGGTGCAGATGTGCATCCAAGAGCTGTCCACCTGCTTGCAGTACAACACCCCGATCAAGATCATGGCCTTGAACAACCGTTATCTGGGCATGGTTCGCCAATGGCAAGAGATCGAGTATTCGGGTCGCTACAGCCACAGCTACATGGATGCCTTGCCCAACTTTGTCAAACTCGCTGAGTCATATGGCCATGTGGGCATGCTGATCGAGCGACCCCAAGATGTGGAAGGTGCGTTGATCGAAGCGCGCAAACTCAAGGACCGCACCGTGTTCATGGACTTTCGCACCGACCCCACCGAAAACGTGTTCCCCATGGTGCAAGCCGGCAAGGGGATCACCGAAATGCTGCTGGGCAGCGAAGACTTATAAGGCCAGCCTGATCACGGGCCTGGCGCGCGCCGGGCCCATCCCTTTCAACCCTGAGAAGAATCTATTGCCCGCCAACTTTGCCGGTTACCGCTGGCAGACGAGGGCGGTGACACCCAGCGAATGTGCTGTGGCGTCTGAGCGAAAAGAGGAATCCCCATGAAACACATCATCTCTGTCTTGCTGGAAAACGAACCGGGCGCTTTGTCCCGTGTCGTGGGCTTGTTTTCAGCCCGTGGTTACAACATTGAATCTTTGTCGGTGGCACCCACCGAAGACCCGAGTTTGTCGCGCATGACGCTGCAAACGGTGGGTTCTGAC
This sequence comes from Comamonadaceae bacterium, assembly GCA_947448885.1. GTDB lineage: Bacteria > Pseudomonadota > Gammaproteobacteria > Burkholderiales > Burkholderiaceae_C > Limnohabitans. Next base: position 62,952 of record CANFPJ010000006.1, on the reverse strand, counting down.
GATGTCATCGAGCAAATCACCAAGCACCTGAACCGTTTGATCGAAGTCGTCAAAGTGGTCGACTTGACCGAAGGCGGTTACACCGAGCGTGAACTGATGATGGTCAAAGTGCGCGCGGTCGGCAAAGAGCGCGAAGAGATGAAGCGCATGGCCGATATTTTCAGGGGCCGCATCATCGATGTCACCGAAAAAAGCTACACCATCGAAGTCACTGGCGATCAGTCGAAAAACGACGCTTTCTTAGAGGCCTTGGACCGATCAGCCATTTTGGAAACCGTGCGCACCGGCGCTTGCGGCATTGGCCGTGGCGAACGCGTGTTGCGTGTTTGATTCAACCCACCCCTTTCCCCAACCCTTTATCACCCAGGAGAAATCATGAAGGTTTATTACGACAAAGACTGTGACTTGAGCATCATCAAAGGCAAGACCGTGGCCATCATTGGTTATGGCTCTCAAGGGCATGCCCATGCGCAAAACCTCAACGACAGCGGCGTCAAGGTGTTGGTCGGTTTGCGCCCCGGTGGCGCGAGCTGGAACAAAGTCGAAAAAGCCGGCCTCAAAGTGGCTTCGGTAGCCGATGCGGTCAAATCGGCCGATGTGGTCATGATTTTGTTGCCTGACGAGCAAATCGCCAGCGTCTACACCAACGACATCGAGCCCAACATCAAAAAGGGCGCTTCCCTGGCGTTTGCCCATGGATTCAACGTGCACTACAACCAAGTGGTTCCCCGTGCCGATTTGGATGTGTGGATGGTCGCCCCCAAGGCACCGGGTCACACCGTGCGTTCCACCTATGCCCAAGGCGGCGGTGTGCCCCATTTGGTGGCCGTGCACCAAGACTGCAGTGGCAAGGCCCGCGACATGGCCCTGAGCTATGCCATGGCCAACGGTGGTGGCAAGGCCGGCATCATTGAAACCAACTTCCGCGAAGAAACCGAGACCGACTTGTTTGGCGAGCAAACCGTCCTGTGCGGTGGCGCGGTGGAACTCATCAAGGCGGGTTATGAAATTTTGGTGGAAGCCGGTTACGCCCCTGAAATGGCTTACTTTGAGTGTTTGCATGAACTCAAATTGATCGTTGACCTGATTTATGAAGGCGGCATCGCCAACATGAACTACTCGATCTCCAACAACGCTGAATATGGTGAGTATGTGACCGGTCCTGAGGTGATCAACGACCAGTCGCGCGCCGCCATGCGCAAGGCGCTGGAGCGCATTCAAAACGGCGAATACGCCAAGAACTTCATTCTGGAAGGCCGCACCGGTTACCCCAGCATGACGGCCCGTCGTCGCTTGACCGAAGACCACTCGATTGAAAAAGTGGGTTCGCAATTGCGCTCCATGATGCCTTGGATTTCCAAGAACAAGCTGGTCGACAAAACCCGCAATTGACGCGGCAGCGTCCTGGGCACAAAGGCTGCATCTGTGGCCTTTGTGCCTGTGTTTTTTCAGCGATACACTGAGACCATGTCTTCCAACACCTATCCCCACCCCATCTTGGCACGCGAGGGCTGGCCATTCATCTTGTTGGCCTTGGTGCTGGCCATTGGCGCCCACGCCACAGCCGGTTGGGCTTGGGCGTTGCCATTTGATGTGATCTTGGTGTTTGTGGTTCAGTTTTTCCGCGACCCTGCGCGGACCATTCCCGATATACCCAACGCCGTGCTCTCGCCTGCGGATGGCCGCATCGTCAAAATCGAAAAAACCTTTGACCCCTTTGCGCAGCGCGATGCCATCTTGGTCAGTGTGTTCATGAATGTGTTCAACGTGCACAGCAACCGCTCCAGTGTGAATGGCGTGGTGCGCAGCGTCAGTTACTTCCCTGGTTTGTTTGTGAATGCCGATTTGGACAAGGCCTCGACCGAAAACGAGCGCAATGCGGTGGTGATCGATGCCCAAATTGGTGCCCAACAACACACCATCACCTTGGTGCAAGTGGCTGGGTTGATTGCCCGGCGCATCTTGTGTTACGTCCAGGCCGGGCACACCTTGCAAAAAGGTGAGCGATATGGCTTTATCCGCTTTGGCTCACGGGTCGACGTGTATTTGCCCTTGAGCGCGCAAGTGCTGGTGGCCCCGGGTGACAAGGTGTCTGCCACCCTGACGCCTTTGGCGACGGTCGGCTGATCGCCAGCCAGGTCTGAAAATCTTCGCATGACCGATTCAACCGACAAGCCCGACGAATTGCCCGCACGCCCGCGCAAGGGCATTTATGTGTTGCCCAATTTGTTCACGTTGGCGGCCTTGTTCGGTGGGTTTTATGCCATCGTCATGGCCATGAACAGCCACTTTGATTTGGCGGCCATGGGCGTGTTTTGTGCCATGGTGCTCGACAGTTTGGACGGGCGCGTGGCCCGCATGACCAACACCCAAAGTGCATTTGGTGAGCAAATGGACTCCCTGGCCGACATGGTCTCCTTCGGGGCTGCGCCAGCGCTGATCGCCTACGAATGGTCGCTCAAAGGCCTGGGGCGTTGGGGTTGGGTGGCCGCCTTTGTTTACTGTGCTTGCGCGGCACTGCGTTTGGCGCGTTTCAATGTCAACACCTCGGTGGTCGACAAGCGCTATTTCCAAGGTCTGCCTTCCCCTGCCGCCGCGGCACTGGTCATGGGCTACATCTGGATCATGACCGAGTTGCAGTGGATGGACTCGACCATCACGTGGATCATGTTTGCGGTGTGCCTTTTTTCGGGTCTGACCATGGTGACCAACCTGCCGTACTACAGCTTCAAAGACATCCAAATGAAAAAGAGCGTGCCTTTTGCCGCGATTGTTTTATTGGCCTTGATCATTGCGGTCATCAACATCCACCCGCCCTTGGTGTTGTTTGCTTTGTTCGTCTTTTATGGCCTGAGTGGCTATGCGGTTTACGCCTCGCGCAAGGCCAAAGGGGTGCAAACCAGTGTCATCAGCACATCCACCGACGAACCGGATGAAAAGGGTTTGCACAACTGATGCAAAGCCTGTGATATGCTGTACCCCATGAACACCACCAGCTTGCTACTGCTACTTCGCGCCATCGGGCGGAGTGGGTAGCGCGCGCGCATTCCAATCCAAGGCCCGTATGCCAGCGCTACGGGCCTTTTGTTTTTTTGGCTATGATTTTCACGAACAGGAGCGGCAACATGAGCGACCAATTGATCATTTTTGACACCACCTTGCGCGACGGCGAGCAGTCCCCAGGCGCTTCCATGACCAAAGACGAAAAGCTGCGCATTGCGCGCCAACTGGAGCGGCTCAAGGTGGATGTGATCGAAGCTGGTTTTGCGGCCAGTTCGAATGGCGACTTCGATGCCGTCCAAGCCATTGCCAATGCCATCAAGGACTCCACGGTGTGCTCTTTGGCCCGCGCCAATGACCGTGACATTTCGCGCTCGGCCGAGGCCCTCAAAGGGGCCAAACGGGCCCGCATCCACACCTTCATTGCCACCTCGCCATTGCACATGGAAAAAAAGCTGCGCATGACGCCCGATCAGGTGTTTGAGCAAGCGCGCCAATCGGTGCGGTTTGCCCGCAATTTGCTCGATGACATTGAATTCAGCCCTGAAGACGGGTACCGCAGCGATGTGGACTTTTTGTGTCGCGTCATTGAAACCGTGATCCAAGAAGGCGCCACCACCATCAACGTGCCCGACACCGTGGGTTACGCCATCCCCGAGTTGTATGGCGAGTTCATTCGCACCTTGCGTGAACGCATCCCCAACAGCGACAAAGCCATTTGGTCGGTGCACTGCCACAACGATTTGGGCATGGCGGTGGCCAACTCCTTGGCGGGTGTCAAGATTGGCGGCGCGCGCCAAGTCGAGTGCACCATCAACGGATTGGGCGAGCGCGCCGGCAATTGCTCGCTGGAAGAGGTGGTGATGGCCATCAAAACCCGGCGTGACTACTTTGGCTTGGATTGCGGCATCGATACCCGACACATTTTGGCCGCCAGTCGCATGGTCAGCCAAACCACGGGCTTTGTGGTGCAGCCCAACAAAGCGGTGGTGGGGGCGAATGCCTTTGCCCATGCATCGGGCATTCACCAAGATGGCGTGCTCAAAGCGCGCGACACCTATGAAATCATGCGCGCCGAGGACGTGGGCTGGAGCGCCAATAAATTGGTGTTGGGCAAACTCAGTGGACGCAATGCCTTCAAACAACGCTTGTTGGACTTGGGCGTGGAAATGGCGTCCGAGGCCGATATCAATGCCGCCTTTGCCCGTTTCAAAGAGCTGGCCGACCGCAAGAGCGATATTTTTGACGAAGACATCTTGGCCTTGGTCAGTGAAGAAAACACCCACCAAGGCGATGACGCCTATGGCTTCGTCTCCTTGGCGCAGCACAGCGAAACCGGCGAGCGCCCCCAAGCCAAGGTGGTGTTCACCGTGCATGGCAAAGAGGTGCATGGCCAGTCCGATGGCAATGGCCCCGTGGATGCTTCGCTCAAAGCCATTGAGAACCATGTGAAAAGCGGGGCTGAGATGGTGTTGTATTCGGTCAATGCCATCAGTGGTTCGACCGAAAGCCAAGGCGAGGTCACGGTGCGCTTGCAAAACAGTGGGCGGGTGGTCAATGGGGTGGGTTCAGACCCCGACATCGTGGTCGCATCGGCAAAGGCGTACTTAAGTGCACTGAACAAGCTGCAAAGCAAGGCCGATCGCGTCGCTGCGCAAGGCTGAATGTCACTGGCCGCCCCTGGCGGGGCGGTTCACTTGATGAATGTTTTCCAAGTCTTTGATCTTGCGAAACTATTTTTCTTTGTTAGACTCAGGCCTTCAAGATTTGTGGGGTAGCGCTTTGAAGCAAATTGCACGGGGTTGGGGCACGTTGTGGTTGTCCATGTGTTTGGCCGGTGGGTTGCATGCGGCAGAACCTGCAAAATCGACAGCCACACCCGCCGCCAAAAAAGCCAGCGCGACAGCGCAACGCAGCAAAGCCAAGGCCAAAGCGCCTGTCAAAGCCCGTGTCGACGCGCGACCCTCTTTTGGCAAAGTGGCCGGCTTGCATGAAGTGAGCGACGAGTTGTCGCTCAAGTCCAGCGTGGCTTTGGTCGTGGACCAAGAAACCCAAGAAGTTCTGCTCAGCAAAAACGACAGCGCCGTGCTGCCCATTGCCTCCATCACCAAGCTGATGACGGGCTTGCTCATCAACGAGGCGCAATTGCCCTTGGACGAGATGATCACCATCACCCAAGATGATGTGGACACCGAAAAGGGCAGCCGATCACGGCTGCAAGTGGGTGCCAGTTTGGCGCGCGGTGAGTTGTTGCATTTGGCGCTGATGGCCAGTGAAAACCGCGCCGCCCACGCCTTGGGCCGCACCTATCCGGGTGGGCTGCATCGCTTTGTGGAACTGATGAACCAAAAGGCCAAAGACATTGGCATGACCGATACCCGCTTTGTGGAGCCCACGGGTTTGTCGAGTAAAAACCAATCCAGCGCCAAAGACCTGGTCACCTTGGTCCAAACCGCCTATCGCGAGCCCTTGTTGCGCGATCTCTCCACCAGCGACAGCCATGTGGTCGATGTGGGCCGCCACAGCCTGAAATACAAAACCACCAACCGCTTGATCAACAACCCCAGCTGGGACATTGGCTTGCAAAAAACCGGCTACATCTCCGAAGCGGGCCAGTGCCTGGTGATGCAAACCAAAATCGCTGGGCGCAAACTCATCATGGTCTTTTTGGACTCGGCGGGCAAACTCAGCCGCATCGCCGACGCTGAGCGCGTGCGCCGTTGGGTGGAAGCCAAGCACCGCTTGAGCGTGCCGCAAACTTAAGCGGCGCGTCCAACAGCGCCTCAGCGCTTGAGGTATTCACGGCCTTCACGTGAAATCAAAAAAGCGCCAAGCTTTTCAGCGCTGCGCGGCGGCCAACAAGCGTTGGGCGAGCCATTCGGGCTCTTGCACCATCACCTCGTGTCCGCATGCCACCCGCTCCATCTCCCACCCTGGGGCGTTTTTCAGCCGATCTTCGACCGATGCAAAGGGAGAGGGGTCGTAGCCAGCCGCGCGGATGTACACCGCCTTGCGCACATGCGCCCAAGGACGGTCGTGTTCCAAGGCTTGCAACATGCAAGCGGCGGGCTGGTCGCTGGTGCGGCGGTCCACCCAGGCCTGGTCTTCGGGTGAGGTGATCTTCCAAGACGCCGCGCTGGGTGAAGGGATGCGCCAGTTTGATCCAAATGCCACGCGCGCTTTTTCGCGCCGATCTTCTGGCATGGCGTCCACCAGGCTTTGATGGGGCTCGGGCACAAAAGCGTCCAAGTAAACCAGGGCATCGATGCGGCTGCGCAGCGCCTCGGCCACGCCCGTGATCACCATGCCACCATAGCTGTGGCCGCACAAAACAATGTCCTCTAACTCTTCGGACTGAATCAACCCCACCACGTCTTGCACGTGGGTCATCAAATTGACTTCGGGGGTGAGCAAGTGGGCGCGATCGGCCAAACCGGTCAAGGTGGGCGTGAAGACGCGATGCCCTGCGGCCAACAGCCGGTCACTGACCCGGCGCCAGCACCATCCCCCGTGCCAGGCCCCATGAACCAGAACAAAGTGGCGTGCCGAGGCGGAGGGTGGGTTCATGGCTGAGGGAGGGGGGTCAATGGCTCAAAATCTTCGACAAAAATTCCTGCGCACGCGCGCTGCGCGGCGCCCCAAAAAACTCGTCACGGGTGCAGTCTTCGACAATCTTGCCCTGATCCATGAAGATCACCCGGTGGGCCACTTTGCGGGCAAAGCCCATTTCATGCGTCACGACCATCATGGTCATGCCTTCTGAGGCCAGTTGCACCATCACATCCAGCACCTCGCTGACCATCTCTGGGTCCAGTGCGGAGGTGGGTTCGTCAAACAGCATCGCCACCGGGTCCATGGCCAGGGCGCGGGCAATGGCCACGCGTTGCTGTTGACCACCGGACAACTGCCCCGGGAACTTGTGGGCATGCTCTGACAAACCCACGCGATCGAGCAAGCCCAATGCCTTCACGCGCGCTTGCTCGGCAGAGCGGCCTAGCACTTTGATTTGTCCCAGGGTCAGGTTCTCCGTCACGCTCAAGTGGGGGAACAACTCAAAGTGCTGAAACACCATGCCAATGCGGGCACGCAATTGCGGCAGGTTGGTGCTAGCGTCCCCCACCGAGATGCCATCCATGAGGATGCTGCCTTGTTGAAAAGGCTCCAAACCATTGGCGCATTTGATCAAGGTGGATTTGCCAGACCCTGAAGGCCCACAGACCACCACCACTTCGCCTTTATTGACTTGGGTGCTGCATTGGCTGAGGACTTGGAAGTCCCCATACCATTTGCTCACGTTTTGAAAGTGGAGGGTTGCAGGCATGGTTGTCTTTCAGCGGATGATGGCGGTGCGCGCTTGCAAACGACGCACACCCCAAGAAGCGAGGGAGCAAATCACAAAGTACACCAAGGCAGCAAAGGTGTACATCTCGAGCAGGCGGCTGTCGCGGTTGGCCACCTTGCTGGCGGCCCCCAAAAAGTCGGTGCTTGAAATCACATACACCAGCGAGGTGTCTTGAAACAAGATGATGGACTGGGTCATCAGCACCGGCAGCATGTTGCGAAACGCTTGCGGCAACACCACATACGACATGGCTTGGCGGTAGTTCAGGCCAATCGCATAGGCGGCGGAAATCTGTCCGCTGGGGATGGACTGAATGCCCGCGCGCATGATTTCGCAAAAGAAAGCGGCTTCAAACAGGGTGAAGGTGATCAAGGCGCTGGCAAAAGCGCCCACCTTGATGGGGTCTTTGCTGCCCAATATCCAAGCACCCAGCCAAGGCACCAAAAAAAAGAACCAAAAAATCACCAACACCAAGGGCAGCGAGCGCATCAGGTTCACATAGCCGCCCGCAAAAACCGACAGCGGCTTGATCGGTGACAAGCGCATCAGCGCCAGCAAGGTGCCCAGCACCACCCCACCGATCATGGCCAAGGCGGTGAGGGTGAGGGTGAAGCTCATGCCCTCTTTGAACAGGTACTCCCAGGAGCGGGCAATGACGTCGAAGTCGTAATTCATGCTCAGTGCCCCGCCTGCGGTGCTTGACTGGCCGAGCCAATGTAGCCGGGCAAGCGCAGGTGGTTCTCTAACTTGCGCATGGCCAACACCACACACAGGTTGACCAACAGGTAAATCAAAGTCGCGGCGGCAAAGGCCTCAAACACATGGAAGCTGAACTCTTGCATGGCGCGGGCGCGGCCGGTCAGCTCCATCAGCCCAATGGTCAAAGCCAGCGAGGTGTTTTTGATGGTGTTCAAAAACTCAGAGGTCAGCGGCGGCAAGATGATGCGAAACACCACCGGCAGCAGCACAAAGCGGTAGGTTTGCCAGGTGGTCAGCCCGACCGCCAACCCAGCCATGCGCTGCCCTTTGGGCAGGGCTTGAATGCCCGATCGCACTTGCTCGGCCACCCGCACCGACATGAACAAACCCAGGCACAGCACGGCTGGCACCAAGGACGACCAAGGCGGCGGCATTTGTTTGATCGCGTCTCCCCAGGCCTGGGGCAGCAACTCGGGGAACACGAAGTACCACAGGAACATTTGCACCAACAAGGGGATGTTGCGAAACAACTCGGTGTAGGCCAGGCAGGCTTTTTCAATGCCTGGTCTGCCCAAGGTGCGCAAAGTGCCCACCAACACACCCAAAGCCAGGGCCAGCGTCCAGGCCAACAAAGCGGTGACCACGGTCCAGCCCAGGCCACCGATGAGGTAGGCCAAGTAGGTGCCAGAGGCGCCCGGCTCGAGTTCGGCAAAGATTTGCCAGTCCCAGTTGTATTTCATCTCAAGGTGTGTTGGCTGCGCAGGTGCGATGGGTCGATGGGTTCAGCCCACAAAAAAAGGGAACTTGCGCCCCCTTTTTTTGGGTAGGTCCATCGGCCTTATTCGTAGGCTTTGGGGTCCGGCGAATCGGTGGGCTTGGCCATCACCTTTTTCAGACTCGGGCTGATGGGGATGTTCAAGTTGATGCCTTTGGGCGCAATGGGTTTTTCAAACCAGGTGTTGTAGATGCCATTGATGGCGCCAGACGACATCAAGGCGCCAATGGCGCTGTCGACCACTTGCTTGAACTTGGGGTCATCCTTGCGGATCATGATGCCGTAGGGCTCGACCGACAAGGCTTCGCTGGAGATTTCATAGTCGCCCGGTGTTTTGGCGTTGGCCACCAAGCCGGCCAACAAAATGTCGTCCATCGCAAAGGCGGCGGCGCGGCCGGTTTCAACCATCAAAAAGGCCTCGGCATGGCCGTTGGCGGACACGATGTTGATGCCCAGGTTTTGCGCGGCATTCAACTCGGTGACTTGTTTGATGTTGGTGGTGCCGGCGGTGGAGACCAGGGTTTTGCCCTTGAGGTCAGCCAACTTTTTGATGCCAGAGTTCTTTTTGTAAACGATGCGGTTGGCCGTCACAAACGTGGTGGGTGCATACGACACTTGCTTTTGGCGGTCGGCATTGTTGGTGGTAGAGCCGCACTCAATGTCGACGGTGCCGTTGGCCAGCAAAGGAATGCGGTTGGCCGATGTCACCAATTGGTATTTGACCTCGAGCTTGGCCAAGCCCAGATTCTTTTGGACCGCGTCAACAATGCGCAGGCACAGATCGACAGAGTAGCCAATCGGCTTTTGTTTGTCGTCGTAGTAGGAGAAGGGGATGGAAGCATCCCGGTGACCAATGGTGAAGCTGCCGCTGGATTTCACTTTTTCCAAGGTGTCGGCATGGCCCAGCGTGGCGGCCAAAGCAAGGGCCAGGGTGGCCACGGTGCGCAATGAAGAACTCATGAATACTCCTACAAAAATGAGTGCGAATACTAGCCTAAAAATACGCCTTCGGACAAGGAAAAATATCCATCTCTAAAACCTGGGGTTTGCCCTTGAATTCGGGCTTTCACACTTGCCTCATCTCGGTGCATGTGTGAGGATCAGGCACCAATGGGGGGATGGGCATGGGCATCTGGATCGAGTTGGGCGTTTTTGCCCTGGTGTTTGTGTTTGCCATCCACCAGTGGCATGACCTGAAAAAAGAAAAAGCCAAGCGTGAGGCTGCCCGTCAGCAGCCTGCACAAACCTCTGAGGACCACCATGATTGATGCATTGCGCCGATGGAGCCCCTGGGCGCTCTTTTTTGGGGCGTTCACGGTATTGGCCCAGCCCTATCCCCACAAACCGGTGCGCATCTTGGTGCCCTTTGTGGCTGGGGGCACCAGCGATATCGTGGCCCGCGCGGTGGCGCAGAAACTCAACGAAGCGGGTTATGTGACCTTGGTGGAAAACCGCCCTGGCGCCAACGGCAGCGTGGCCGCCGAGGCGCTGGTCAAGTCGCCGCCCGATGGCTACACCATCATGGTGGGATCGATCGGCACCTTTGCCATCAACATGGGGCTGTACAAAAACCCGCGTTACGACGTGATGCGCGACTTGGACGCCATCACCGTGGCGGTCAGCACCCCCAATGTGTTGATCACCCCGCCACAGTTTCCGGCCAACAACCTCAAAGAGTTCATCGATTACGCGCGCAAAAACCCGGGCAAGGTGTCTTATGGCTCATCGGGCTCAGGCTCCAGCGATCACTTGTCGGCCGAGATGTTCAAAATCCAAACCCAGTCGTTTGGGGTGCACATCCCCTACCGTGGCGGTGCGGCCGCACAAACCGACATCATGGCGGGCAACATCGAAGCGTCGTTTCAAAACTTTGGCACGGTGGTGCCCTACATCCGCGCGGGCAAGATGAAGGCCTTGGCCGTCACCTCCAAAAACCGCATGCCCCAATTGCCCCAAGTGCCCACCATGGTTGAAAGTGGCTTGGCCGACTTTGACGTCACCTCTTGGCAGGCGTTTGCCGCCCCCAAAGGCACGCCCAAAGAGATCATTGCCAAATTGCATGCCGACATGGCCAAGGGCCTGCGCTCGGCCGATGTGACCCAACGTTTCAATGCCCAAGGTTTCGACATCGTGGCCAACACGCCCGCTGAGGCCTCGGCATTTTTCAAGCAAGAGATCGACCGTTGGACGGCGGTGGTCAAACAGTCCGGCGCGACCGTTGACTGAAGCGGCGCGGTTAAGTTTCCAAGCGCTTTTGCAACTGATCTGACCAGGTTTGCATGGGCAGTTTGCTGGGGTTGTCGCGCACCAGTGCTTCTGTATCGGCCATCAGTTTTTGAACCGGATCACCCAGGTCGATGGGCACGGCAAATGGTTGGCTCACATACCAAGGGGAGGGCGTGTACAACTCCACGCGGTTGCCCTCGGGGTCAAAGAAATAAATGCTCCAGGCATTGCCATGGCTGATGGTGCGCTGAATTTGCACCTTGGCCTTGCTCAATTGGGCATAAAAGGTGCGCAGGTCTTCCAGCGAGTCCACCTTGAACGAGATTTGGTTGATCGGCGAAAACCCCGAATCTTCGGGCCGCCCTGAGGCCAGCACCAACTGGTGGTGCTCTTGCGGGTTGCGGCTCAAAAACACGATCTGACCCCCGGCGAAATACTCGCCACCATCGGTTTGCACCAGACCCAAGGTCGATTGATAGAACTCCACCAAGCCTTGCAGGTCTTGGCAATACAGGCCGAAGTGGGTCAGTTGCGCATTGGGTATGTTGGTTTTGGCCATGATGGGGTCTTGCGTTGAATTCAAAGGCTCATTGGCGCTCGATTTTTTTCAAATCCACCACGCGCTTCCACACCGCCATTTCGCGCTCGATGCGCTCACGCATTTGGGCCGGTGTGGAGGGAATGGGCGTGCCACCCAGCTCGGCAAAGCGCTTTTTCACGTCGTCCATGTCCAAAATCACCCGCAACTCGCGGTTGATTTTGTCCACCACCGCAACGGGTGTGCCCGGTGCCACCGCCAAACCCAACCAAGAGCTGAAGTCCAAGCCCGGCAGGGTTTCGGCCACGGTGGGCAAGTCGGCCATCAGGGGCGAGCGGGTCGAGGCGGTCGATGCCAAACCGCGCATCTTGCCGCCCCGAATTTGGCCAAACGCGAAGGTGCTGGTTTCGACCATCACATCCACGCGCCCGCCCAACAACTCGATCATGGCGGGCCCCGCGCCTTTGAACGGCACGTGCAGCATGGACACGCCGGCTTCGCTGGCCACCCATTCGCCCGTCAGGTGTTGCAAGCTGCCCACGCCCGCCGACGAAAAACTCATCTTGCCCGGCTGTGCTTTGGCACGGGCCAGCAAATCGGGCAGCGATTTGATGGGCGAATCTTGCGCCACGCTGATCACCATGGGGTAGGCAATGATGGTCGAAACCAAACCAAAGTCTTTCACCGGGTCGTAGGGCAGTTTGTTCATCACCGCCGCCGACACCGGGTGGCCGCCAGTGAGCAAAACCATGTTGTAGCCGTCGGGCGCAGACTTGGCCACAAAGTCGTTGGCGATCAAACCCGTGGCCCCGACTTTTTGCTCCACCACCACGGTTTGGTTCAACCGCTCCGACAGCTTTTGCGCGATCAGTCGGGTGATGATGTCCGAGCTGCCCCCGGGTGGGAAACCCACCACAAAGCGGATGGGCTTGTTGGGGTAGTCTTGTGCGTTGCTGCTGATGGGGGCTGAAAAAGCCAGGGCCGCCAACAGAGAAACCCCCAAACTGCGCTTGAAATTTTGCAAATTGAACATCTTGAAACCTATCGGTAGAACAAGCGCTAGTATCGCCAACAAACACATGCCAAACCCATCAGGTTTTCCCGGCTCAGGTGAACACCGCATCGGTGGTTGAATCTCAGTCAGGCCCTGACCAAACACCCCCCTGAAGCCCAAACCGCACACACCACCATGACCCCCTCACCCCCCATCCCAGACGCCCAAACAGCAGCCAAATTTTTGCTGGGGCCGTGGCAAACCCGATCCGTCATCGATGCCTGGCCCAGCGGGGTTCAACCCCTGGACCGTGCTGGGGCCTACCCGGTCCAAAACGCCTTGTTCAAGGCGACCCAAGGCACCCATTTGGGTTGGAAGATTGCCGCCACCAGCGCGGCAGGCCAAAAACACATCGGTGTCAGTGCACCCCTGGCCGGGCGACTCATGCGTGAGCGCTGTCATGCCGATGGCGCGCCCGTGGATGTGCAACGCAACCGCATGCGGGTGGCCGAGGCAGAGTTTGCGTTTCGCCTGGGGCGCGATGTCACCGCCACAGCTGGCCACAAATTGGGTTTGGAAGACGTGCTGGCATCGGTGTCAGCCGTGCATCTGGCCATCGAATTGCCGGACTCGCGCTTTGCCGACTTTGCCCGCATGGGCGAGGCCAGCTTGATCGCCGACTTTGCCTGCGCTTGCGATGTGGTGATGGGCCCCCAAGCCCAGGTCGATGTGCGAACCTGGGACTTTGCCGGACATGCCGTGAGCCTGTCACTGGATGGTGTAACCGTGGCGCAAGGCCAGGGCGCCAATGTGCTGGGCGACCCGCGTTGGGCACTGGCCTGGTTGGCCCAAGAGCTGTGTGACCACGGCGACCACCTGCGCGCCGGTGACTGGATCATCACCGGCACCTGCGTCACGCCCGTGCCCATTGCACCTGGCCAACACGTGCGCTGTGATTTTGGGGTGCTGGGGGCGGTGGGTGTGCAGTTGGTTTAAGTCACAGGCCGTTTGGGCGTTTCCAACTCACCCAGATAGGGCAGGTTCATGCGCGGGCTCATCAAGATGTCGTTGATGCACACATGCGAAGGCAGGCCCGCCACATGGGTGACCATGTGGGCCACATCGGCGGGTTTGAGCAAGGTGGCACGCATGGCCGGTGTGGGTGGCACGGGGCGCTTGTCCAGCAGGGGCGTGTCGATGCCTGCCGGCGAAATGGCTGTGGCGCGGATGCCGTGGATGCACTCCTCCATGTTGATGGTTTCGGTCAGTGCCAACACCGCCCGCTTGGTGGATGAATATGCGGGCCCAGCAAAATACGCCGCATAGTGCCCCGCCCACGAGGCGATGTTGATGATCACCCCATCGCGGCGCTCGCGCATGCCGCGCAAACTGGCTTGGCAGGTGTTGAACAAACCGGTGAGATTGACGTCCACGGAGTTTTGCCAGTCTTCAAACGACAGGTCTTTCCAGTGCCGCTGACGTGGGTTCACCCCCGCTGAGTTGACCAAGATGTCGATGTGCCCATGCTCACGCTCAATGGCTTCGGCCGCCGCGAACACCGCAGCGCGGTCGCTGATGTCCACGCACACCGCGTGCGCTGCACCCTTGACTTGGGCCAACGCCGCTTGCAGCTTGGCCGCGTCGCGCCCCGACAAAACCACCGTGGCCCCAGCCTTGGCCAGGCTGTGGGCGCAGGCCAAGCCCACGGCACCCGCGGCCCCATGGATCCAAGCCACCCGGTTGTGAAATGCAGTCTTTGACATGGATCTTTCCCTGTTGCCATCAGGCCGCCAGTTTCGCACGGGCCCGTGTGGGAGGCGGCGCGTTGATGCGGCCGCTGTTGGTGCATGAATGCACCAATGACGGGATTTACCCCGAGGCGCCCGCTTTTGGGCACCACTATGATGCACCCATGTTGTGTACCAGTGCCGCCCGATTGGCACGTTATTCGCGTTGATGTTCACTTCAACCTCACCTGGAGCTCTCACATGAAATTCAACAAACGCATTTGGATCGTTGCTGCTGTCACCGCTTTGATCCTGCCCTTTGCCGCACCCATCCACGCGCAATCGGCCCTGGACAACATCCAAAAGACCAAGTTGATCAAAATTGCCATTCCCACCGATTTCCCGCCTTATGGTTTTGTCGGAACCGATTTGCAGCCCCAGGGTTTGGACATCGACATGGCCAACTACATCGGCGCCAAGATGGGCGTCAAGGTGGAGTTGGTGGTGGTCATCAGCGCCAACCGCATTCCATATCTGCAAACCAAAAAAGCAGATTTGGTCATTTCCACCTTGGGCAAAAACGCCGAGCGTGAAAAAGTGATCGATTTCACCGTGGCGTACTCCCCGTTCTTTCAAGCCATTTATGGCCCCAAAAGCCTGAGCTTGAAAAGTTTTGAAGATCTCAAAGGCAAAACCGTGGCCGTGACACGCGGTGCCATGGAAGACCAAGAGGTGGGCAAGGTCGCCCCGGCGGGCACCGACATCAAGCGCTTCGAAGACAACAACGCCACGGTGTCGGCCTTTGTGTCGGGTCAAACCCAATTGCTCGCCACGGGCGCCTCGGTGGCCAGCACCGTGATCCAAAAGAACCCACAGATCAACGCCGAATACAAACTCTTGCTCAAAGACAGCCCCAACTTCATTGGTGTGGCCAAGGGCGAAGATGCTTTGCGCACCCGGGTCAATGCGATCATCGCGGAAGCCAAAAAATCCGGTGACATCGACAAGATGGCGCAAAAGTGGCTGGGTCGCCCCGCAGGTCAGTTGCCTGACTGAACAGAACTTCGCCGATGGCCATTGAGTTTGACTTTGCGGCCATCGGGGTCGAGTGGCCCTTGCTGGCCAAGGGGGTGGCCTGGACATTGGGCTTGACGGCGGTGTCGGCCACCTTGGGCTTGATGCTGGGCATTGTCTGCGCCTGGGTCAGAACCCAAGGCCCCGCTTGGCTTAAGCCGGTGGTCGGGGCGTATGTGGAGTTGATCCGCAACACGCCCTTCATCGTGCAGTTGTTTTTCATTTTCTTTGGGCTGCCAGCGGCGGGTGTGCGCCTATCGGCGGAGTGGGCGTCGGTCATTGCCATGGTGATCAACCTGGGGGCTTATTCGACAGAGATTGTCCGTGCCGGCATTCAAGCCACACCCCGTGGGCAAGTTGAGGCTGCGTTGAGCCTGGCGCTCAGCCGCTGGCAAGCCTTCACCCATGTGGTGTTGCCGCCAGCCTTGCAGCGGGTGTGGCCGGCACTGGTGAGCCAAATCATCATCGTCATGTTGGGCTCGGCCGTGTGTGGGCAAATCTCCACCGAGGAGTTGAGCTACGCCGCCAATTTGATCCAGAGCCGCAATTTCAGGGCGTTTGAAGCCTTCATGGTCGCGGCGGCTTTGTACCTGATGCTGTCCATCGCCACGCGTGCCGTGCTCAACCGTTTGGGTCGGCGATGGCTATTGGGGGGCCGGCGTGGTTGAGTTTTCGATGTGGGACATCCTGCGCAACCTGTTGCTGGCGGCGCGTTGGACGGTGGCCTTGTCCTTGATCGCCTTTGTGGGCGGTGGCCTGGTGGCTTTGGGCTTGCTGATGTTGCGCACCACCCCCTCGCGTGGCCTGCAAGCCGGTGTGGCGGTTTATGTGCAAATTTTTCAAGGCACGCCCTTGCTCATGCAGTTGTTTTTGACCTATTTTGGTTTGGCCTTGATCGGATGGGAAACCTCGGCTTGGACATCGGCCGCGCTGGCCTTGACGCTGTACAGCAGCGCATTCCTCACCGAAATTTGGCATGGTTGTGTCAAGGCCATTCCATGGGGCCAATGGGAAGCGGCCAAAAGCCTGGCCCTGAATTTTGGCGAGCAATTGCGCCACATCATCTTGCCCCAAGCCGCGCGGATCGCGATTGCGCCCACCGTTGGGTTTTTGGTGCAAGTGGTCAAGGGCACGGCCTTGGCCTCGGTGATTGGTTTTGTGGAGTTGACCAAGGCCGGCACCATGATCACCAATGCCACCTTCAAACCGTTTGTGGTCTACAGCCTGGTGGGTTTGCTCTACTTTGCCCT
This sequence comes from Comamonadaceae bacterium, assembly GCA_947448885.1. GTDB lineage: Bacteria > Pseudomonadota > Gammaproteobacteria > Burkholderiales > Burkholderiaceae_C > Limnohabitans. The sequence continues at coordinate 46,327 of CANFPJ010000006.1, read as the reverse complement.
GTGTTACCCCATCAGCGCCTATGCCCGCTCTTTGGAAAGAAAAATGCATGTCCACAGCCCCTGAAACCCAAGCCGCGATCCACATCCAAGGCTTGCGCAAGTCGTTTGGCGACAACGAGGTGCTCAAGGGCATCGACCTGGACGTGCGCCCGGGCGAAGTCATGGCCATCATCGGCAAAAGCGGGTCGGGCAAAAGCACGCTGCTCAGGTGCATCAATGGCCTGGAAACTTTTCAGCAGGGTGCGTTGCAGGTCAATGGCCAAGCTTTGGTGTACGACAACCCGCAAGCCATGCGCGCCTTGCGCCAGCAGGTGGGCATGATTTTTCAGTCGTTCAATTTGTTTCCCCATTTGAGCGTGGGCCAAAACATCATGCTCGCGCCGGGCTTGGTGAAAAAGTCGCCCGAACCGCAAAGGCGGGCCATGACCGAAAAATTGCTGGCACGCGTGGGCTTGGCCGAAAAGTTCGATGCCTTCCCCGATCAGCTATCGGGCGGGCAGCAGCAGCGGGTGGCGATTGCCCGGGCCTTGGCCATGGAGCCGGGCATTTTGTTGTGCGATGAAATCACCTCGGCGCTGGACCCGGAGTTGGTGGGTGAGGTGTTGGCGGTGGTGGAGTCCTTGGCGCGGGACGGCATGACTTTGTTGATGGTCACCCATGAGATGAACTTCGCGCGCAAGGTCAGCGACCGGGTGATCTTCATGCACCAAGGCCGGGTGCATGAACAGGGCCCGCCGGAGCAACTGTTCACCCAACCCCAGAGCGCAGAACTGAAGCAGTTTTTGTCTTCGCTGCAGTAGCCTTCACGCCCAGGGCCCAGCGGGTCTGGGCGGCGCCGTTCTTGGTTAGGATAGGCACCCATCGCGTGACCCTCTGACCCCCTACCCACCATGACCCTTGCCTACGCCCCCCAGGGGCTGATCGGTCTGTTGACACCCCAGGCCAACACCACCGTGGAGCCCGAAGCCTGGGCTTTGTTGCCTGTGGGGATGTCGCTGATCAATGGCCGCTTGGTGAGTGCCGATCCTGATTTGATGCAGCGCTTGCGCGATTACTTTGGTGATTTAACGCCCACCCTCACCCAGTTTGCCAATGCCCCGTTGTCGGTGTTGGCCTTGGCTTGTACCGGCTCGTCGTATTTAATGGGGCACCCCGCCGAACAGGCATGGGTGCAAGATTGGTCACAACGTTTGGGCATCCCGGTGGTGACCGCTGGGATGGCAGTGGTGCAGGCCTTGCAGCAACTGGGCGCCCAGCGCTTGGCCCTGGCATCTCCTTATCCCACTGCGCTGACCCAGGCCAGCGTTGCTTACTGGCAGTCGCATGGTTTTGAGGTGCCGCTGGTGCAAAACGTGGCCACTTCGTCCCAGGGCTTTCACGCCATCTACACCACTGGCACCGATTCGGCGGCCCAAACCGTTCAGGCTTTGCGTGGTTCTGGGGCCGATGCGGTGTTGATGCTGGGCACCGGCATGCCGAGTTTGCAGGCCATCATCGAGATGGGGCAGGGCGATGGACCGCCGGTGTTGTCGAGCATGTTGGCGCTGATGTGGCGCGCCACATCCCTGGTTCAGCCCCAACATCAAAACATGGCCCCATGGTTGACGGGTGTAGGGTGGTCCCATCGCGCACAGGCCATGGGTTTGCTGTCAACCCGCTGAGTTGGGGCCAGGTCTGGCGTCATCCTTTCCACACACCAAAGTTTTTTATGACATCTTCTTCATCCCTGCCCATCATCATCGCGGGCGCAGGCCCTGTGGGTTTGGTGCTGGCTTTGCGCCTGGGGCACTGGGGCATCCCTTGTGTGGTGCTGGAGTCCGATGCCGACATCAACCGCGATTTGCGCGCGTCGACCTTTCACCCACCCACCTTGGACATGTTGGACGAATACGGCATCACGCCGGGCTTGATCGCGCAAGGCCTGGTGGCCCCGACCTGGCAGGTGCGCATGCACGCCACGGGCGAGTTTGCCCAATTTGATTTGTCGGTCCTTCAAGGCGAAACCGCCCACCCCTATCGCTTGCAGTGCGAACAGTGGCGTTTGTCCGAGTTGTTGATGGCGCAAATAGCGCGCGACTTGCCCCATGTGCAGGTTCTGATGGGCCATCCGCTGGTGTCGTTCAGCCAAGCCGAAGGCCATGTCGATGTGACTTACCGCACCCCCCATGGAGAACAGGTGGTTGTGCGTGGGGCTTTTTTGGTGGGGGCCGATGGCGGGCGCAGCCAGGTGCGCAAACAACTGGATTTGTCTTTTGACGGCCACACCTTTCCCGAGACCACCATCTTGGCGACCACGCACTTCCCGTTTCACGATCACCTGCCCGATCTGGCCTACATCAACTATTGCTGGAGCGAGCAGGGCACCTTCAGCCTGTTGCGGCTCAAGCACCTGTGGCGGGTCAGCCTGTACCCCGACGAAGGGCAAAGCATGGAAGAGGCGGTGGGTTTGCCGGCGGTGCGCGAAAAACTGCAACGCATCGCACCGGGTGCCCAGGACCACCCGGTGCTGGAGGTGCGCCCCTACCGCATCCATCAGCGGGTGGTGCAGCGATATGTGGTGGGCCGTGTGGTGTTGGTGGGTGACGCCGCCCACCTCAACAGCCCCAGCGGCGGCATGGGCATGAATGGCGGCATCCACGATGCCTTCAACCTGAGCGAAAAACTGCGCGACATTGGGCAAGGTGGGTCCATCGATGCCTTGCAACGCTACGAGCGACAGCGCCGCCCGATTGCCATCGCCCATGTGCTGGAGCAATCCGGTCGCAACCGTGCCCGCATGCAAGAGCGCGACATGGTCAAGCGCCGCGCCGCCTTGGTCGAGTTGCAACGCAAGGCCGACGACCCGGTGTTGCACAAGGCCCATTTGCTCAACACCTCGATGATCACGGGTTTGCGCGAAGCGGCGGCCATCGATTGAGCTGATCCCTGCTGCAACCAGGTTGGTGGTGGGCGTGCCCTCGCTGCAGTAGAACCACGGCGGCCGTGGATCGGCCCCTATTCAATTTTGATGTGGGCGGCGCGGATGATGGGCGCCCATTTTTTATTCTCGGCTTGCAAAAAAGCCTGAAACCCGCGCGGCCCCTGGTTCAGGGTCACCATGCCGAGCTCGGTCAAGCGGGCTTTGACCTCAGGGGTTTTGAGCAGCTTGTCCATTTCTTGGTGCAAGCGCTCGACCACCGCCGGTGGGGTTTTGGCGGGCACCGACAGGCCAAACCAAGCGTCACCCACCGCACCCGGCACCGCTTCGGACAAGGTGGGCACTTGGGTGAATTCGGCATCGCGGGCCGCAGCGGTGATGGCCAAGGCGCGCACGCGGCCGCTGCGGATGTGCGGGGCCGACGAGATCAAGGCATTGAACATGGCATCGGTTTGCCCACCCAGCAAATCATTGAGCGCCGGGCCAGATCCTTTATAGGGGATGTGGACCATGTCCACCTGGGCCAATTGTTTGAGCATTTCGCCGGTCAAAAACCCCGCCGACCCCACCCCCGCCGACCCATAGCTCCATTTGCCTGGTTGGCTGCGCGCCAAGGCCAAAAACTCTTGCAGGTTTTTGGCCGGGTGGTCTTGGCGCACGATCAAGGCATTGGTGAAGCTGCCAATCAGGGTGACGTGCACAAAGTCCTCCAAGGGCTTATAGCTGGTGGCTTGGCCCATCAAGGGCCCGGTGGTGATGGCCGCGCCATTGCTGAGCACCCAGGTGTGGCCATCGGCGGCTGCCTTGGCCGCGACCTCGGTGCCCAGCACCGACCCGTTGCCGCCGCGGTTGTCGATCAGCACCGCTTGGCCCAGCGCTTGGCCCATCCGTTCGGCCAGCAAGCGGGCAATGGTGTCGCCCGAGCCCCCAGCGGCAAAAGGCACGATCCACTTGATGGCCCGGCTGGGATAAGCCCCTGGGCTGGGCGCGGGCGATTGGGCCCACGCCCAGCCCGCCAGACCCAAGGCGCAGCTGGCCGCCATGGCACGCCAAAACCCGCGCCGACCCAACCCTTGGCGCTGCCACTGGCCAGCCAAGTCGGGTGCGGTTGTAAAGATGGGCGGGGTGGTGGGCTTCCACCCGTAAAATAAAGCAAACATTTTCTGTTGAATGATCTAAAAATGACAATTGTGGTGGTTGTGAATCCAAAGGGTGGCGTGGGCAAATCCACCTTGTCGACCAACATCGCTGGCTATTTTGCGTCAACCAGCCGCCAAGTCATGTTGGGCGACACCGATGCCCAACAGTCCTCGCGCCACTGGCTGAGCTTGCGCCCCGACACCCTGCCCAAAATTCGCACCTGGGATTTGCAAGCCGATTTGGTCATCAATGCCAAGCCCCCCAAAGGCACCACCCATGTGGTGGTGGACACGGCCGGCGGGGTGGACGGTTGGCGCTTGAAAAACCTCATCTCCAAGGCCGACAAGGTGTTGGTGCCTTTGCAGTCCAGCGTGTTCGACATGTTCGCCACCCACGAATTTTTGAAAAAACTGCGGGTCTTGGCCAAAGAACAGCAAACGGCCTTGGGCATCATTGGCATGCGCGTGGACCCGCGCACCATTTCAGCGGGCAAGTTGCGCGAGTTCACCGCCACCCTGGACATCCCTGTCATCAGTTATTTGCGGGACACCCAGTACTACGTGCACTTGGCCGCCCACGGTTTGTCGATGTTTGACATCGCCCCTTCCAAGGTCGACAAGGATCTGCTCCAATGGAAACCCATTTGTGACTGGCTGGACCAATGACCACCCCCAAAAAACCCACGGGCCGCGTGCCCCTAGAGGCCATTCGGTCGATGACCATCCCGCGTTTGCCCGCCCAGACCTTGGCCGCATTTGCCCAAATTGAGGACCTGACCTGCACCGTCTCGGATGCGATGGACAACCTGGGGTTGCGCGGTGCGGTGGCCGCTTCCACCTTGGCGCCGAACTTGCCCCAAGCGCGTGTGGTGGGGCAGGCGGTGACGGTGCGCAACATTGAACAACAAGAGGGCGACCATTTGAGTGCCCTGTCGGGGCGCGGGCGCATGGGTGAGCACGAGGGCTACAACTTGTCCGAGCCCGGCGACGTGGTGGTGATCGAGGGCCTGACGGGTGTGTCCAACATGGGCGGGCAATCGGCCACCTTGGCGCACCGCTCGGGTTGTGCGGGGGCCATCATTGAGGGGTCTTACCGCGACCCCAGTGCCTCGCGCAACCTGGGCTTCCCCATTTGGTCGCGCGGCATCACCCCGATCACGGGCAAATGGCGCTTGCAAACCATTGAAATCAATGGCGAAGTCCGCATCGCCGGGCAGCGGGTACAAGCTGGTGACTTGGTGCTGGCCGACGAAGCTGGCGTCGTTTTTGTGCCTTTTTCCCGCGCCGCCGATGTGCTGGCCCAAGCGCAAAAAATCGACATGGGCGACAACCGCCAAAAGAAAGACATCGATGCCGGTGTCGACATGGCGACCTTGGCAGCCACGAAATACAAGTGATACTGCGGCCTGACCACAGACCATCCCCCATGCGGCAAAGGGTGGCCTCGGTCTGTGGTCAGCATCCACCTGGGGACACTTCATGCATCAAGTCTTGCGCACCCTCTTGAGCGCCGCCTGCCTGTGGGGCAGTGTGGCTTTGGCACAAACGGGCGACACCATTCGCATCATCGTGCCCTTTGCCGCCGGTGGGCCGGCCGATCAAATCGCCCGAACCATTGCCCAACCCTTGGCCGCCCAAATGGGCAAAACCGTGGTCATTGACAACCGAGGTGGCGCCGGTGGGGTGATTGGCGTGGGGGCAGTGGTGAAGTCCCCGGCAGATGGCAACACCTTGCTGTTGACCACGTCGAGTTTGGTGATCACCGCGGGCATCACGCCCAACTTGCCCTACAACCCGCGCAAAGATGTGGAGCCGCTTTATCTGTTGGGCGAGGTGCAAACCATGCTGGTGGTGCGACCCGGCTTGGGGGTGAACACCTTGAATGAACTGGTGGCCAAGGCCAAGGGGCCCAACAAGCTCAACTATGGATCCACGGGCGTGGGCGGGACCATGCACATCGGTGCCGAGTTGTTTGCCAAAGCCGCCAATGTGGCCATGGTCCACATCCCATACCGGGGTGCGGCCCCGGCCTTGGTGGATTTGATGGGCGGCACCGTTGACTTGGTCAATGCCGATGTGCCCGTGTTGCGCCCTTACATCCGCGACGGGCGCATCAAAGGTGTGGTGGTGTTTGACACCAAGCGCTCGCCGCAATTGCCCGAGATCCCCACCGCTGCCGAAGCCGGCATGCCGGCGTTGCAAATGACCAATTGGTATGGCGTGTTGGTGCCCGCGGGCACCCCGCCCGAGGTGAAAAAGAAGCTCGAGGCCGCTTTGCACCAAGTCGTGCACCAGGCCGATGTGGCGGCCAAATTGGCCGACGCGGGTTTCAGCAACCCCAAAGACAGCGCCGGTTTTGGGGCCCGCTTGCAAGCCGACTTTGAACGTTGGCTGCCCTGGCTCAAAGAGGCCCAAATCCGCGCCGATTGAGCCTTGGCCATGCCGTTTCACCCCATTGCCTTGAACACCGTGAACCGATGGAATGCAACGCGCAGGCATTGGCTGGCCCAAGCCGCGTGGATGACAGGCGCAGCCTTGTCACCTGCCTGGGCCCAAGACAACGCCGCCAAACCCATCAAAATCATCGTCCCATTTCCGCCTGGGGGCAGCAACGACATCGTGGGCCGGGCCGTGGCCCAGCAATTGACCGCGCGCACCAAGCGCCACATCATCATTGAAAACCGGCCGGGTGCTGGGGGTGTGCTGGGTGCAGAAGCCGTGGCCCGCGCAGAGCCCGATGGCCACACCTGGCTATTGATCTCCTCGACCTTCACCATGAGCCCGGCCATCATGAAGCTGCCCTTTGACCCGGTGCGCTCTTTTGTGCCCATCGCCATGTTGGGGCTGGGCCCCAGCGTCATCGCCGTGCCCCAATCCTTGCCGTTTCAAACCATCCAAGAGTTGGTGGATCATTCCAAGAAGAACCCCGGCAAGATCAACTTTGGCACTGCGGGCGTGGCCAGTTTCCAGCACTTTGCGCTTGAACTGCTCATGCAGCGCAGTGGTGCAGCGTTCACCACTGTGCATTACAAGGGTGGCTCTCCAGCGCTGGTGGATTTGGCGGCGGGTCATATCCAAGTCTCCCTGGGCAGCTTGATCCAGATGCAAAGCTTTTTAAAGGCCGGCAAGATCAAACTCTTGGCCGTGGCCGGCCCCAAGCGGGTGGAACTCATCCCACAAGTGCCCACCTTGAAAGAGGCCGGCATCGACATGGAGGCCAGCAACTGGTGGGGCTTGCTGGCGCCTGCGGGCACCTCGGCAGCGGTGGTGGCGTTTTGGCACCGCGAGGTCAATGCCGTGCTGGCCTCGAACGAAATCAAAAATCGATTGGCCAGCGAAGGTGCCGAGGCCACGCCCGTGGGCCGCGCTGAATTTGAAAAACTCTTGAGCGAGGACACGGCCAAATGGGCGCAGTTGGCCAAACTCACTGGCATCAAGGCGGAGTGAAACATGACTGTTGTGTGGCGTGAATTGACCCCAGGCCTGGGCGCAGAAATCACCGGGCTTGATTTATCCCAACCCGCCAGCGCTGAGACCGCTGCCGCCCTCAACGCCGCGCTGGCGCGGCATGCGGTGCTGGTCTTTCGCGACCAAGCCATGGACCCGGCCCAGTTCACCGTTGCCGGTGAATTGTTTGGCCCTTTGATGCCCCAGCAGCTCAAGCAATTTGTGCTCAAAGACCACCCGCTGGTGGGGTACAACTCCACCCACGACCTGCCGCGCAAAAATGGCAAGCTGCAGGTGCGCGGTGAAAACTACCACACCGACCACTCCAACGAGGTCAGCCCTCCCAAAGCCACCATGTTGTTGGCCATCAGCTTGCCAAGCCATGGCGGTGACACCCAGTTCGTCGATGTCCGCCAAGCCTTTGACGACTTGCCCGGCGATATGCGGCAGCGCATCCAAGGCCTGCGTTCACGCCATGTGCACCAAAGCAGCCGCAGCCCGCGCAGCTTTGCCAAGCTGAGTGAGGAAGCGTTGCAAGCCATCCCGCAAACATGGCAACCCTTGGTGATCCGCCACCCCGACAGTGGTCGACCGGCCCTGTACCTCAACACCGGTCGCATGGAGGGCATCGACGGCATGGCCGATGACGCGGCGCATGCGTTGATCGAGCAGTTGTATCAACATGCCACCCAGCCGCGCTACGAGTACCGCCATGTGTGGCGCCAGGGTGACATGGTGATTTGGGACAACCGCAGCGTGATGCACCAGGCCAACGCCGACTACAACCCCGAAGAGCTGCGATTTTTGTATCGGTTGATGGTGCAAGGCGTGCCGCTGCAAGCGGCTTGATCCGGTGATATTTGGGATGGACTGACGGGAGCCCGGGGCCGCTGCGTCAGCGCCATGTCCCTTGAATGCACGGTTTCCTGGCGCGAACGAGGTCTTTTATTCGGCCTTGATGCCCGCTTCTCGCGCCACCTTGCCCAGGCGCGCCACCTCCGAGCGAATGAGTTGGCCAAAGTCCTCGGGTGAGGGGCTGGCCACCAGTTCGATGCTGCGCTCGACAAAGCGCGCCACCAATTCGGGTTGGGCAAAGGCTTTGGCCACATCGGCATGGATTTTTGCCACGATCTCTTTGGGCGTGCCCGCAGGTGCGAGCAGCATGTTGAGGGTCACGTCCTCGTAGCCGGGGTAGCCGGCTTCGGCCATGGTGGGGATGTCGGGAAACAGGGGCGAGCGGTGGGTGCTGGTCACCGCCAAAGCACGCACTTTGCCCGCACGCACATGGCTGGCTGCGGTGCTGACCTGGTCAAAGATCAAGTTGGTTTGGCCGCTGATCACGTCGATCACGGCTTGTGAGTTGCCTTTATAGAAAACGTTCATCAGTTTCACGCCGGCGCGGCTGGCAAACACCTCGGTGGCGATGTGGCCGGTGGACCCATTGCCGCTGCTGGCGCTGGATATTTCACCGGGCTTGGCCTTGGCCAAGGCCACCAACTCGGCCACGGTGCGCGCGGGCACGCTGGGGCCAGCGACCAAGAACATGGGGGCTTTGCAGGTCAGGGTGATGGGCGTGAAATCTTTCACCGGGTCGTACCCCGCATTGGCCGAAATCAAAGGGGCTGCAAAAAAGGTGCTGGAATGCGCCAACAAGGTGTAGCCATCGGGCGCGGCTTTGGCCACCAACTGCGTGCCCACAATGGAGGCGGCGCTGGGTCGGTTTTCCACCACCACCGACTGGCCCCATGCCTTGCTCAACTCCTGGGCCACGGCGCGGGCCACGATGTCCACGTTGCCCCCTGCGGCCACGGGCACGATGATGCGCACCGGTTTGTTGGGGTAGCCACTGGCGCCTTGCGCCCACACACAGGTGCTCAAAAGCAGGCCGCCCAACAGGGCGCAAAGTTGTTGAGGTATGTTTTTCATGGTGTCTCTTGGTTTGAGTTCATTCAACTTAAAAGCCATACAACTGCGCTGGGTTGTCGACCAAGATGCGCGTCCATTGGCTGGCGGTCGTCCACTCGCTCAGGCGTTGCAAGGCCCGCGCATCGTTGATGGGGTGAAACGGTTCAATCGCTTCGCGCTGGCGCGGCACGCCTGGCCAAGCGCCAGGGTGGGGCCAGTCGGTGCCCCACAGCATGCGGTCGGCATTGGCGGCGATCAAGGCCTGGGCGATGGCGCGGGCGTCTTCGCAGTCGGTCAGCTCTGAGATGCGGTGCGCGGCCGAAAGTTTGACCCAGGCTTGCCCCGATTCGACCAATGAAACCAAGGCCGCAAAGCCTGCTTGCGCCACACCTTTGGCCGCAGTGGCGCGGCCAAAATGGTCGATCACCACGGGGGTGGGCAGGGCCATCAAGGTGTCGTGCAGGGAGGCGATCACGTCCAAGGTGGTGTAGGTTTGCACATGCCAGCCCAAGGGGGCCACGCGCTCAGCGGCGGCTTGCATCAGGTGGCGCGCCACTTGCGGGTCGTGCAGGCCGGCCGATTCCAGGTTGACTCGCACACCGCGCACGCCGGCGGCGTGCATGGCGCGAAGTTCGCTGTCGCTGGTGAGTTCGTCTATTACCGCCACGCCACGCGCGCCGTGGCCCAGGGCGTTCATGCGCTGCAAGGCGTCCACGGTGCAACGGTTGTCGCTGCCTTGCGGCGAGGCCTGCACCACCACGACGCGACCGATGCCCAAACCTTGGTGCAAAGCCATCAGGTCTTCGATCGAAGCGGCACCCGGGGTATAGGCGCGATCGGCCCACAGCGGAAAACGGTCAAAAGGGCCAAACACATGCACATGGCAATCGCAGGCCAGCGCAGGCATGGGGTGCGCTGTGGGATGGTCGTGAGTTTTTGTCGCCATCGAGGGCCTCAAGCCGGGGTTTGACCCAGGGCTTCGCGCACGCCGCGTGTCCACTGGTTGGCGGCGGCGCTCAAAAAGCCAATGTCGGTTTGGGTGGTCACATACAGGCAACCTTTGTGGATCGCCTTGACTTGGCGCTGCACGTCGCGGTTGCCACCAATGCCCGCAAACTTGCCATGCGCTTTGGCTGCGGCAATGGCGCGCTCTTGGGCAGAGATGATTTCGGGGTCGTCAAATTGACCGGGCTTGCCCATGTTGACCAGCAAGTCGTTAGAGCCCACATGGATCACGTCCACCCCAGGCACAGCCGCAATGGCCTCGACGTTGCGCAGGCCCTCCACGGTTTCGATCATGCACACCACCAAGGCAGCGTCGTTCAAGGCCGGCACGCTCTGGGTCAGCGGCACAGCGGCATAGTCAAAGTGCGGGTAGCCACCGCACACCGAGCGCTTGCCAATCGGGGCGAACTTGGCCGCGTTCACAGCGCGTTGCGCCTCATCGGCGTTGTTGACATCGGGAAACACAATGCCTGTCACGCCGTTGTCCAGGTAGACCGACACATTGGGGTCGTCGACGCTGCGCACCCGCACCTGGGCGGCAATGCCGCAACCCAGCGCCACTTGGGCCATGTGGCCAATGGTTTCCAAGTTGAACAGCGAGTGCTGCACATCGATGAACACAAAGTCGTGCCCTGTGGCCTTGGCGATGCGCACGATGTCGCCCGAGTGGCCCAAGCGCACCGTCATGCCCAAGGCGGGCTGACCAGCACGCATGCGGTCCATGACAGGGTTAGGGATGGAAGCAGGGTTGGCCATGGGTGTACTCCGTTGAAGCAAGTGAAGGGCGGTTCACACCACCCGGTGAAAGGGTTCGCCGCCGTTCATGACGTGCAGCAGTTGCTCGGCCACGCGCAGCGAGCTTTTGATTTGGGTCTCTTCGGTGCTGCCCGCGGCATGGGGCGTGGCAATGACGTTGGGCAAACTCAGCAAGGGGTGGCTGGCCAAGGGGGGTTCGACATCGCTCCACACATCCAAGCCGGCACCATGCAAATGGCCGGCGCGCATGCAGGTGTACAAAGCGTCTTCGTCGACGATGTCGCCGCGCGCCACATTGATCACCATGGCCCGAGGTTTGAGTTGGGCCAACACGGCCGCATTCACCAGGTGGTGGGTTTGGGGGGTGTAGGGCACATGGATGCTCAGCACATCGACGCGTGGCCACAAATCGGCCAGGTCATGCACGCGCTCGTGGGCGATGTCGCCCCAATGGTCCGCAGGGACATGGGGGTCATGGGCCAGGATCTGGGCGTTGAAAGCTTGACGGTATTTTTTGGCGACTTCGGTGCCGGTGTTGCCCATGCCAATGATGCCAATGGTTTTGCCCCACATCTCCAGGCCCATGAAGTCATTGCGGTTGAAGGCCTGGCCCGAACGGATCATGCGGTCAAACTCAGTGATGCGCCGGCTCAGCGACAAGGCCATGCCCAGGGCCATGTCGGCCACTGCTTCGCGGTTGATGCCAGGTGTGTTGCACACGGTGATGCCGCAGGCTTGGGCGGCCACCAAGTCCATGTTGTTGACCCCCACGCCTTGTTTGGACACCACCTTCAATTGCTTGGCGCGGCGAAAGTCTTCGCCGCTGATCTTGCCGGTGCGCACCATCAAGCCTTGCGCATGTTGGTGCCAATCAGACAGTCGTGGGTCATCCCAGCGAACCACATCCGCGCGTTGTTCGATCCATTCAACGCCGGCTGGGTGAAATTGGTCCAGGATGTAAATTTTGTGCATGGTGTGGGCGGTTCAGAGAATCAGGTTGAAGTCAGGGTGCGGGGTTTATGGCAGACTGACGCGGAAGTGTTGAACACCAATGTGATGGACGAACATGAACTTGCACACCGATTTTGAATGCATCCGCGACCAAGTCAGCGCCCAGGAGTGGCAAGCCCGGGTGGACTTGGCCGCATGTTACCGACTCGTGGACCGCTACGACATGGCTGACTTGATTTACAACCACATCACCTTGCGCATCCCAGGGACCGAGCATTTGCTGATCAATTTGTATGGCTTGCTGTACAAAGAAATCACCGCCTCGAGCCTGGCCCGCATCGACGTGGCGGGGAATATCCTGTGGAAACCCGATTGCGACTACGGCATCAACCGATCGGGCTATGTGATCCACGGCGCCATCCACCAAGCACGGCCAGATGTCAGTTGCATCATCCACACCCACACCCGGGCGGGCATGGCGGTGTCGTCCATGCAATGCGGCTTGTTGCCCATGACGCAAACGGGCATGCGATTTGTCGGACATTTGGGCTACCACGACTATGAGGGCCCGGCCGTCGATCTGGCCGAGCGCGAGCGCTTGGTGCACGACCTGGGTCCGCACAACGCCATGGTGTTGCGCAACCATGGGTTGCTCACCTGCGGGCCCAGCGTGGGCGAGGCTTTCAACCTGCTCTACAACTTGGAGTTGGCCTGCCGTGCCCAGGTGGATGCCATGGCCGCCCAAGCCGCCCTGAATTTGCCCGCGCAAGAAGTGCTGGACAAAACCGCGCACCTGTACCAACCGGGTGCGCGCCGACCTTATGGGGTGTTGGAATGGCCAGCGATGCTGCGCTTGCTCAAGGCCGAGGCGACCCACAGCGGCTTTGCACCCTACGACAGTTGAGCGAGCCAAAACCGAAACAGGCTCAACGTGGGCTGGCCATCAAGGCGTCGTCAAAAATGGCCACCGCCCGCGTCCAACCGGCTGAGGCACCGCGGATTTTGTGCGGAAAACAGCTGATGTAAAAACCGGAGGGCGGCAGCACCTCCAGGTTGTGCAGTTTTTCAATGTGGCAATAGCCGATGTCGCGCCCAGCCTTGTGGCCTTCCCAGATCAGGCTGGCGTCTTGGCTCTCGGCGTATTTTTTGGCGGTATGCACAAACGGCGCGTCCCAGCTCCAAGCATCGGTGCCGGTCAAGCGCACCCCGCGCTCGAGCAAATACATGGTGGCCTCGTAACCCATGCCGCAACCACTGGACACATAGTCGTTGTGGCCATAGCGCTTGCCGGCACTGGTGTTGATGATGACGATCTCCAGCGGTGAGAGTTCATGCCCAATGCGGGCCAGCTCGGCTTGCACGTCTTCGGCGGTGACCACATAGCCATCGGCAAATTGGCGAAAGTCCAGTTTCACACCGGGCTGAAAACACCATTCCAGAGGGACATCGTCGATGGTGGTGGCCGCGCGTTTGTCGCCCAGCGCCTTGTCCATGGTGGAGTGAAAGTGGTAGGGGGCATCCAGGTGGGTGCCGTTGTGGGTGGTGAGTTGGATCATCTCGATCGCCCAGCCCTCCCCATCGGGTAGGTCCTTTTTTTCCAATCCGGGAAAGAACGGTTTGATTTGCTCGTAAGTGTGCTCGTGGTTGAGGTATTTGATCTGCGGGGCGTAGCCCGGCGGATCGCTCAACACGTCGTTTTCAAGGTAAATGGAGAGATCAACAAATTGGCGTGCCATGGTGCGTGTGGTGTGGGTGAAGTGAAAAAAATCAATCGGCGTAAATACCCGCTTTTTGGATGACCGGGGTCCATTTTTTGATCTCGGCTTCCAAATGGGTTTGCAAGCCACGCGGTGTCAGCTTGTCGGCGGCGGGCACGTCCGAGCTCAAATCGGCCAGGCGTTGGCGCACCTGGGGGTCTTGCAATGCAAAGCGCAAGGCGGTGTTGATTTTCTCGATGATGGGCGCCGGCGTGCCCTTGGCCACATACATGCCGTGCCACACCTTGACTTCAAAGCCTTTGAGGCCTTGCTCGTCCAAGGTGGCCAACTGGCCCAAACTGGACAGGCGGGTGAGGGTGGTCACACCATAGGCTTTGACGCGGTTTTCTTTGATGATGGGCACCGTTTGGGTGGTTTGGTCGCACAGCAAATCCACTTGGCCGCCGAGCAAATCGTTCATCGCCGGTCCCGTGCCTTTGTAGGGCACCGTGGTCAGGTCGACACCCACTTGGCTCATGAACATGAGACCGCACAGGTGCGACACCGCACCCAGACCGGCGTTGGCCAGCGAGACCTTGTCTTTGTTGGCGCGGATGTAAGCCAGCAACTCTTGAAAGTTATTGGCCGGGAAATCTTTGCGCCCCAGCAAGGTCATGGGCACATCGACCACTTGGCCGATGTAGTCAAAGTCTTTCAGCGGGTCAAAGCCCAGGCGCTTGTACAAGGCCGGTGCCGTGGCCATGCCGGTGTGGTGGATCAACACCGTGTAGCCGTTGGGCGCGGAGCGCGCCACCCGCTGCGAGGCCAGGGTGCCACCTGCCCCCAAGGTGTTCTCCACCACCACGGTTTGCCCCAGGGACTTGCCCATGGGGATGGCCAGCATGCGCGCCACCACATCGGTGGGCCCACCCGCGGCAAAGGGCACGACCAGGCTGATGGTGCGGTCGGGGTAATTGGCTTGCGCCCATGCAGCGCTGCACAGGCTGAGGGCGGCCAAGGTCAACAATTGGGACAGGCGTTGCAGGTACTTCATGGGCAGTTCTCGATGGGTTGGGCCTTGAGTGGGGCCAGTTCAGGCGGTGCGAACCATGCTAGCCACGACCCCGGGCAGCGTCAACCGCAATGACCCGGGGATGGCGCTGTTGCTTGGGGGCAGAATTCACACCCATCCTCAAGCCAGACCGGAGACATGACCATGATCGATCATTTGGACCACTTGGTGTTGACCACCCACCACGAGGCCGCGTGCGTGGACTTTTACACCCGCGTCCTGGGCATGCGTTTGGCGTCTTTTGTGGGCGGCACCCCACCGGTCGAGCGCAAAGCGTTCAAATTTGGCGGCCAAAAAATCAATTTGCATGTGCAAGGGCGGGAGTTTGAGCCCAAAGCCCATTTGCCCGTGCCCGGTGCACTCGATTTGTGCTTCATCGCCGATCGCCCCTTGTCAGAGGTGATCGCCCATTTACAGGCCCAAAACTGGCCCATCATCGAAGGTCCCGTGATGCGCACCGGTGCCACCCGGCCCATCCGGTCGGTCTATGTCCGCGACCCCGACCTGAACCTGATCGAAATCTCCGAATGGGCCTGACTTTGTCGCTTGGGTGACCATTGGCGGGCTGGCGGGCCCTGGGGTTTGGGTTTGTCCCAATGAGCAAACCGATCAATCTGGTCAATATCGATCCTGGTATCAAAGGAGAAACCATGCCCACCTACAAGCTCAACGTGGACGGCGCTGTGCGTGCCGTCGAGGCGGAAAAAGACGAACCCTTGTTGTATGCGCTGACCGATGCGCTCAAACTCAAAGGCCCCAAGTTTGGCTGCGGCTTGGCCCAATGCGGCACCTGCACCGTGCTGGTCAACGGCCAAGCCATGCGCTCGTGTGTGTTGCCAGCCTCATCGGTGGGCAACAAGCCCATCCGAACCCTGGATGGTTTGGAGAAAAACGGTCAGCTTCACCCCGTGCAAGCCGCCTTTGTCGAAGAGCAGGCGGCCCAATGCGGCTATTGCGCCAACGGCTGGGTGATGCATGCCGTGGCCCTGCTGGAGAAAAATCCCAAGGCCACCGATGCCCAAATTCAACAAGGCTTTGCCAATGTGCAATGCCGCTGCGGCACCCAAATTGCCATCCTGCGGGCGGTCAAAAAAGCCCGCGACAACATGGCCACGGCCAAAGCCTAAGGGGACGACATGGACACATTGAATCTCAATCGCCGCAACTTTTTGCAATCCCAGGCCGCCTTGGTGGTCGGGGCTTCGGGGGCTGTGATGGTGGGCGACGCCGCCGCCCAAGCCGCTGCGCCTGTGGTGGTGGGACCTCCTCCCACGGCCTTGGACACCTGGATCCGCATTTCTGCCGATGGCAGCGTGGTGGCCAATTTCGGCAAGATGGACTGCGGCCAAGGCATTGACTTGGCCGTGGCCCAAATCGTGGCCGACGAGCTTGACGTGGCCTTGGACAAAGTCCACGTCACCATGGGTGACACCCGTTTGTCGCCCAACCAAGGGGGTGGCAGCGGCAGCACGGGTTTGCGTTTGGGCGCAGTGCCTTTGCGCAACGCCGCCGCCGAAGCCCGCCGTGTGTTGGTGCACGCCGCTGCCATGAAACTGGGGGTGGATGCCGCCGGCTTGTCGGTGGACAACGGCCGGGTGTTTGCCTTGGCCGATCCGGCCAAATCGGTCACCTATGCCGACTTGATTGGGGGCAAAGACTTTTCCACCCCGCTGGAATGGAACAAAGAAATCGGTAACACCTTGCGTGTCAATGGCAAGGCCAAGCCCAAAGATCCTTCGCAATACAAAATTGTGGGCAAGGGCTTTAAGCGCAAAGACATTGCTTTGAAAGTGGGTGCCAAAGAGCACTACACCGCCCACATCCGACCTGACAACTTGTTGCATGCCCGCGCCGTGCGCCCGCCCGTGGCTGGCGCCCAACCCTTGAGCGTGGACCAAGCGTCGATTGCGCACATCAAAGGCGCCAAGTCGTTTCTCAAAGATGGATTCGTGGCGGTGGTGGCCGAGACCGAATGGAACGCGGTGCGCGCTTCGCGCAGCCTCAAAGTCAAGTGGTCGGATGTGCCGGGCCCCTTCACCGGCGGCGAAGAAAAGGTTTACGAATACATTCGCCAAGCCACGCCCACGGCAGCCAATGCCATCCCCATGTTTGGGGGCAAAAAAGCCTGGGACGAAAAACCCACCATGGCGGCTTTGGCCAGCGCGGCCAAGGTGCTGGAGGCCGATTACGAGTGTGCGTTTCAGTCGCATGCCCGCATTGGGCCTTCCTGTGGTGTGGTGGATGTGCGTGGCGACAAAGTGGAGATTTGGGCCGATACCCAAAAGCCCCATTTCTTGCGCATGGGCATCGCCAAGTTCTTGGGCATCCCCCCTGAAAACGTGCAAGTCAAGTGGATGCACGGTGCGGGCTCCTATGGCCGCAGCGATGGCGACGAGGCCCCCTACGAGGCCGCTTTGTTGTCGAAAGCTTTTGGTCGCCCTGTGCGCATGCAGTGGTCGCGCGAAGAAGGCACAGCTTGGGACCCCAAAGCCCCAGCCGCCATCATCACCATGAAAG
This sequence comes from Comamonadaceae bacterium, assembly GCA_947448885.1. Classification (GTDB taxonomy): domain Bacteria; phylum Pseudomonadota; class Gammaproteobacteria; order Burkholderiales; family Burkholderiaceae_C; genus Limnohabitans. Next base: position 28,921 of record CANFPJ010000006.1, on the reverse strand, counting down.
CCGGTTTGGATGCCAGCAACCAAGTCAATGGTTGGTTGTTCAAGGCCAAGGGCTTCAATGGTTGGGACGTGCGCTTCACCGGCGAGAGCCCTGAACATGTGTTGGTGGGCATGCTCACCGGCCACAAAAAGTGGAACGCCTACAACTTCAACGTGCCCGAAGAGAGCTACAAGTTCAACAACCACGTGCATTGGTGGGAAACGGTACCGCCTTACTTGCAAGAGGCTTCGCCCATGCGCACCGCGCACATGCGCGCCCCGCAAGAGATGCAAACCCGCTTTGGACAAGAGAGTTTCATCGACGAGGTGGCCCATGCCGCCGGCATGCACCCGGTGGACTTTCGCCTCAAGCACCTGCAAGACCCGCGCGAGATCGAGGTGGTCAAGGTGGCCGCCGAGCGCATGGGCTGGCCCAAGCGCCAAAAAGGCACGGCCAAGGGCGATGTGTCCACCGGCTGGGGCCTGGCCTTGCACGCGGGCTATGGCTCGTATGCGGCGGTGGCCTGTGAGGTGGAGGTGAACAAACAAACTGGCCGCATTTGGGTCAAAAAAGTCAGCATCGCCCACGACTGCGGCATGATGGTCAACCCCATTGGCGTGCGTGCGGCACTCGAAGGCCAAATCATGCAAGGCATCAGCCGCGCCTTGCACGAGGAAGTGCACTTTGATGAAAAGCGGGTGAAGAGTGTGGACTGGACCACCTACCGCATTGCCAACTTGAATGACGTGCCCGGCGAAGTCGACTTGGTGCTGATCAACCGCCCCGACAAGCCCATTGGCGGCGCCGGTGAGCCCGCCATCGTGTGCTTCCCTGCGGCCATTGCCAACGCGGTGTTTGACGCCACGGGGGTTCGCATCCGCCGCTACCCCTTGGTGGCCGAGCGGGTGAAAAAAGCCCTGGCTTGATGGTGGATTGAATGGGTTGGTGGGCACCTGCCCGTCAACCTTCAGCCGCAGTGAAAAAGCCCCGGTGCTTGCGCACCGGGGCTTTTTTTCAGCCTGGGTCACACCCGGGGTCAGTCCTTGGCTGGACAACCTGGGGGGAAGAGAGCCGGTTTCAGGCTTTCTTCAACCGCTCGTTTTGCGGGAACATGAATTTGCGCGCTTCGTCGTCGAGTTCGGTTTTGAAGGCGTGACGGGTTTTGATGTTCTCGGCACGCGCGGCTGCGGGGCGCAGGTTGATGGCGTCGATCAAACGTTTGGTGTGGGGGTAGCGGGTCCAGGTCTCGTCTTTCATGCCCGTGACGATGGGCAGCAAACGCGCCCAACCCCAAAACGCCATGTCGACGATGGAATAGGTTTCGCCCAGCATGTAGGTGTGCTGGGCCAAACGGTCTTCGATGATTTGCCAGTGGCGATGGGCTTCAAAGTCATAACGGTTGAGGGCGTATTCCTTGGGTTCTGGCGCCATGTTGCGAAAGTGCACGGCTTGGCCTGAATACGGGCCAATGCCCGAAGCAATGAACATCAACCAAGACAGCATGGGGCCGCGCTGTGCGCTGTCGCTGATGGCCGGCACAAACTTCTGGGTTTTGTCGGCCAGGTACAGCAAGATGGCATTGCTGTCGAAGACCACGGTGTCGCCATCGACCAATGCGGGCACTTTGCCGTTGGGGTTGATGCGCAGGTAATCGGGTGCAAATTGCTCGCCCTTGCGGGTGTCCACCGGGTGGGCTTCATAAGGCAAGCCCAATTCCTCGAGCAACAAGGCAATCTTCATGGGGTTGGGGGCGGCGTTGTAATAAAAGTGCAGCATGCTGGCGGGCTCCAGTGGGTTGGGTGTTGGGGGCGCTGGGCCCTCGTCAAAAAAACAGCGGCGGCCCATGGCCGCGCGGCATGGATGATAACCAGCGGTTCTAGCGCACGGCCAGCACGGCCTGGGTTTGGGCGTTGGTCAGTTGGCGCAACTGATTGGGGTTGATGCTGGCCAGTTGCGCCTTGCTCAGCCCTTGGATTTGCTCGGCGCGCAACAGCGGCAGCAGGGTGCCCAAAGGCACCGATCGGATGGCGCCAATTTGGCTGGGTGTGAGGGCCTGCAGCTGGGCGTTGCTCAGGCTCCAAATTTGCGCGGTGCCCAAAGCCGCCACCTGTGGGGGCAGCAAGGTGCTGATTTGGGCCGGCTCCAAAACGGTGATTTGGGTGGGGTTGAAAGCCGCGATCTGTGGTGGGCTCAGGGCTTGAAGTTGCGCCGTGTTCAATGCCGCCATGTTCTCAGCCCGCAGGGCATTCCACTGTGCGGGTGACAAGGCTTGCAATTGTGTGGGGTTCAGCGCCACCACTTGTGCGGGTGACAAGGCCTGCAATTGCAAGGGGGTGAGCAGCTGAATTTGTGCGGGGGTCAAGGCGTTGAGTTGCTGCGATTGCAGGGCCACGATTTGTGCGGGTTGCATGGCTTGCAACTGCGGGCCGGCCAAGGCGCGCATTTGCAGCGGTGTCAACAGATTGACCTGGGCTGGGCTGAACGAGGCCACTTGCACGGGTGACAGTGCGCTCATTTGCACCGGGGTGAACTGGGTCATCGCCTGGGGGGTGATCACACTCAGCTGGGCCGGTGTGAGCCACTGCATTTGCGCGGGCGTCAGTGCCGACAGTTGGGCCGGTGTGAGCGCGCCCATTTGCACCAAATTCAGGGCTTGGATTTGTGCGGGCTGCAACTGACCCAACCACGGCAGCGGCAGACCCGCCAATTGCAGGGTGGTCAATGCGCCCATTTGTTCGATGGGGACGGCACGCCATTGCGGCGCCGTCAACGCCGCCAAGGCATTGGGCGAGAGCGCTTGCCAGTGGGCCGGGGTGAAGGCCCCCAAGGTGGTCACCGACATGGCCTGCACTTGCTGGGGGCTGAGGGCGGCCACTTGGCCCAAGCCCCAAGCGCGCAACACCGTGGCGGGCAGGGCGTTCATGAGCTCGGGTTGCAAAGCCGCCAATTGGGCGGGGGCCATGGCTTGCCACTGCGCCAAGCTCAAGGCTTGCAGTTGGCGCGCTTGCAAGGCGGCCGCTTGTGCGGGCGTGAGCAAGCCCATGGATGCCACGCCCATGGCCTGGATTTGCTCGGTGCTCATCGCGCTGATTTGGGCCGAGCTCATGGCCAGCACCGGCCAGGTACCGCTGGCTGCGAGCACCACTTGCCTTTGGGCCAAGTTCAGGCCCGCCAATTGCGTGGGTGTCAAGGCCAGCAAAACCCGTGGGCCCAGGCTTTCCAACTGGGTCAAGCTGAGCGACGCCAACTGATTGCTTTGCAAGGCTTGCCATTGCGCTGGGCTGAAGTTTTGCCAGTGCAAGGGGGTGAAACTGGCGATCAAGGCCGGGCTCAAGGCCGCCAATTGCGGGCCGCTGAGCAAGGACAAAGCACTGGGGCTGAGCCACTGGAGTTGGGCCGGTGTCAAGGCATTGAGCAGTGCCGGGCTGAAAGCCGCGATGTGGTTGGGCGTGATGGCGGACCATTGCAAGGGCGTCAAGTTGGCCCATTGGCGGGGTTCCAGTTGCACCAAGGTGACAGGGTCCAAGGCTTGAATTTGGTGCGGCAAAAGATGTTTGATCACGATGTTGAGCTGGCTCACGCCGATGCGGGCCAGGCTGGGCGGGGCCAGCATGTGCACTTGCGGCACCGACCAAACGGACCACAGGGGCGGCGGCAAGGCGGCCAATTGCGCCGGGGTCAGCAACTGGATTTGCTGCAGCGTCAGGCTTTGGATTTGATTGCGCGACAGGCTGAGCCATTGCGCCTGGGTCAAGCTTGGCATGTACTCAGGGGGCAGCGCCGCCAATTTGTTGCTGATCAAGGCTTTGAACTGGTCCACGCTCAGCGCGGACAAGGGGATGCGGTTGAACAGCGGCCATTGCGAAGGTGTCAACCACGCCAACTGCGCGGGCCGCATGGCCGTCACCTGCTCGAGCGTCAATGCGCTGAGTTGTGGCGCCGTCAAGTTTTGCAGCACATCACGATCCAGCGAGGCCCAAACGCGCGGTGACAGGCTGGCCAGTTGTTGAGCGCTCAAGCTGGCCCATTGGCCAGGCAGCAAACTGCGGCCGTGGGTTTGCACCAGGGCATCAAGTTGCGCGCCGTTCATCAGCTTGAGTTGAGGGGGCAGCAGTGCCTGAGCCTCCAGGATGCTCAGTTGGCTGATTTGGCGCCCGCTGGTCACCAACATCAGGGCTTGCACGTCCGGGGCTGAGCCAGGCGCCAGGGTGGCGCCGATGCCAACGGTGCGGGACTTGACCGCCGCCGTTGAGGTTGATTCGTTGGCGGTGTTGCTTTCGCTGGTTTGCACCACCGTGGTGGCGCTGATCACGGCGGCGTTCAAGTTCACCGCCTGGATGGCCGATGCGGCAGTGGCACTGCCCACCACCCGGGCCACATCGGTCGCCACGATTTGCTGCAATTGCCCGCTGGCAGCGAGTTGGCGCAGCTGTGTGGTGCTCAACGCGTTGATTTGGTCCAGGCTGATCGAGGCCACTTGCGCCGCATTCAACCCAGCGAGTTGAACCGTCGACCATTGCGCAAAGCGGCTGGGGGTGAGCGCAGCGATTTGTGTGGGGGTCAAGGCCGCAATCTGGCTGCGGCTCCAACTTTGCCACTGGCTGGCGGTGAAGGCGTTGATTTGCTCAGGGCTTAAGCGGGTGATCTGGGCGGTGACCAAACCGGCGATTTGGGCGGTGGTCAGTTCACTCAGCGTGCTGCTGGACGAAGCCGCCACCTGGTTGGGGGTGAACGCGCTGATTTGTGCCGCCGTCAGGCTTTGCCGTTGCAGCAAGCTCAGGGCCGCCCATTGGGTGTTGTCGATGGCCTGCAACTGGGTGCTGCCCCATCCCGCCAGTTGGGTGGGTGTCAGCGCTTGGAGTTGGTCGGGCCTGAGCACACGCACTTGGCTGGCCAACCAATTGGCCCAGGCGTCGGCGCGCAAACTGGCGATTTGTGTGGGGGTCAACTGGGCCACGCTGGCGGTGGAGACGCGGCTCCAGGCGGCGGGGCTGAGGTTGGCCAGTTGGCTGGCCGAAAACGCGCCAAATTGGTCCGTGCTGAGGTAGCTCACTTGGTCCGGGCTCAAGCTGGCCACTTGAGCGCCATTCAAAGTCGCCATCACCTGTGGCGTCAAGGTCAGGCGCAAAGGTGTCAGGTCCAGCGGTGTGATGCTGGCACGCAAACTGGTGGGTTGGGTCAATTGGTAGTTGTTGGCGTCAGTGCCGGTGAGCCGATAACCGCTGGCGGTGACCACTTGGTTGGCGCCTTCGGCGGCGCTGGCAAATTGGGCTTGGCCGGCTTGCAAGTTCACGGTGTCGCCACCCAGGGGGCTGATGCTGGCCGTGCCGGTGAGGGTGGCGGTGGTGCTGCCGTCGTAGGACTTGTCGCTGGCGCTCAAACCCGTCACCGACAGGGCCAGGGGGGTGATGTTGGCGGTGGTGGTGGTCTGACCGGTGATGGCGTAGTTGCCCACATCCGCGCCACCATAGGTGTTGGACAACAAAACGGTTTTGTTGGTGGCGGCGTTTTTGTCGTTGGCGGTGTTGGCCACATTGCGGAAGTTGCCCGTGGAAGACACGGTGACGGTGTCGCCCGCCACCAAGCCATTGGCCTGCAACACGCTGGGGGTCACCCCGGCGGTGCTGACGCTGGCGGTGGTCAAACCATCGTAGACCTTGTCGGCGGCGGTGATGCCGATGATGGTCAGTGCCTTGGGGGTGATGGTGCTGGTGCTGTTGCCCGCATAGGTCAGGCTGTAGTTTTGGCCGCCATTGCCGTCGCTGACGGTGGCCGCGCTGAGGGTCACGACTTTGGTGCCGTAAGCCGCACTTTTGTTGTCAAAGGCCATGGTGGCTGCGCTCACGGTGTCGCCCACCACGCCCAATTGGCTGCCCAACGTGCTCAAGTTGCTGTCTGATGGCGTGTAGTTGGCATTGCCGTCATATGCTTTGCTGATGACTGGGGCGGTCAGGGTCACCGGCTTGGCGGTGATGGTCACCGCCGAATTGGCGGTGCTCAAAGCGTTGTAGTTGCTGCTCAGGCCCCCATTGCTGGAAGTGCCCAAAGCCAAACCACTGACACTGGCCAACAAATTGGCCGCTTGCACATGTCGGGTGGACAAATTGCCATCGGCCCCCGCACCGGTCACGCTGAAGGTCTCGCCGTTGACGCCGTTGGCCGTCAAGTTGGCGCCGGCCATGGCGGTGCTGCCGTTGTAGGCACGGTTGCCGGTCAGGCTCACATTGGCCTTGTCCACCGTCAGCGTGCCATTGGCATAGCTGATGGCAAAACCCCGGTTGTCGTCGCTGTACAAACCACTGGGCACGATGGTGTAGGTGCCGGCATTCACCGCGCCCATGGCGCTGCCGCCAAAAACCATGCTGCCATTGCCCAGCAAATACCCATTGGTGGTCACCGATGTGCTGTACCAGGTGTTGCTGTTGTAGGCCTGGCCGTCATAGGTTTTGCTGTCGTCGCCGGCCATGATGGTCACCGGCGTCAAAAAGGCTTGCAGCAGGGGCGTGGTTTTGTTGTAGTAATTGAGCCAGTAGTCGCTGGTGTTGAGGTTGAATTGGTCCAGTCCGCTGTTGTAACGCTTCGTGGCAGTGGTGGCCAAGCCCACGCCAGCGGCCGAGGTGGATTGGCCCGACAGGGTGGTGTCCCAAAAGCCTGCATTGCTCACATCCACGGGCGCCAGCGCGCCCGTGCCCAAGCGACCAATCAAACCGCCCACGCCCGTGGCAGAGCCTGCACCGACCACCGACACCTGCCCCGTGGCATAGCTGTTGTAAACCGTGCCCACATTGACCAAGCCAATCAGGCCCCCGGCATCGGCGAAATTGGTCACCGATACGTTGGCCTTGGCATAGCTGTTGCGCACCTTGCCGCCATCGCCCAAGGTGCCCACCAAGCCGCCCACACTGGTCGCACCGCTGACTTGTCCGGTGGCAAAGTTGAGCCAAGCGGTGCCGGTATTCATGCCGACCAAGCTGCCCACGTGATTGCGCCCGGTGATGTTGGCATCCACCAAACCGAGTTCGGACACATGGCCAATGGATTTGCCCAGCAAGCCCACATAGTCGCTGCCTGGCCGGTTGATGGTCAGGTTGCTGATGACATGGCCTTGACCCAACAGCACGCCGTCAAAGGGGGTGGCGTTGTTGCCCAAGGGGGCAAAGCCAGCGCCTGCATTCCAGGTGCTGCTGGCGCTGGCGTCGATATCGCTGCCCAGCGCAAACCAACCGGTCAAGTTGGCGCCGATGCCTTGCAAATCGCTGCCCGTGGTGCTCGTCGCTGACCCCAGGCTGGTGATGACCTTGATGTTGATGGGGGTCAGGCTGGCGCCCTCCAGGGCTGACAGCGTGTCCCCTGCGGGCAAATACACCGGTGCCTTGTAATAGACGTTGTCGAGCCCGTTGGCGGCGGTCATGTGAAAGCGCAAGCTGGCCGATCCCGTGCCGCGCAAGACGTTGTTGATGTAGAGCTTGTCGGCCGCTTTCAAGGTGAGCAAGTTGGCCGACCAGGAGATGGCACCGTCCACGTTGATATCGCCGGTGCCCGAACTTTCGCCGGCGCTGGTGTCGGGGGTGTTGCCGCCGTCGGTGCTGACGGTGACGTTGCCGCTGTTCAAGGCGTTGGAGATGGTCACCGCCATGGCGTCGTCAATGGTGATGTCCACCGGGTCAATCACCCACTGCCCCGGCGTGCCGTGGCGGGCCGAGGTGTCCACCCTGGCGCTGGCAGCGAGTTGAACTTTTTTGGCCGAGGTCTCGACATATCCCCCATTGCCCGTGCCCGTGGCGGCGGCCTTGATGCTGACCCCGTCGACCACGTGCACGCTGCTGGACTTGCCCACCGGCCCCACCGCTGCCGACCAACCCCCGCCAATCAGCACCTGGCCGCCGCCGGTGTCGCCCGAGGTGTCGATGGCCGCGCCGGGGCTCAATAGCACCTGGTCGCCCATCACCCACACCGAGCCGCCGCTCAGGCCTTGGTCGCCGGTGGCGCTCAGGCTGCCGGCCACCTCCACCCGGCCCAGGCTGCCCCCTTCGAGGACGATGCGCCCTTGGCGGTTGACCAAGCTGGGCGCTTGCACGCTGCCGGTGTTTTTGACCACGTTTTGCAGCAAAGCGTTGGCGCTGCGCGCGGTCATCACCACATAGCCGCCTTCGGCGCGCACCAGATGTTGGTTGTCCACCAAGGCATCGACCACGGTGCGGTCCACTTGCACCGCGGTGAGGCTTTGTCCAGCAAATTGCAAAGTGACTTTGTCGCCCGCAGCCAGCGCCACCGTGCCCTCTTTGGCCACGATCACGCCCTCATTGCGCACCTGGGGCGCCAGCAAGGCGATGTAGCCGCCCAGGCTGGCTTGCAATTGGCCTTGGTTGACCACGCTGCCGGCTTTGCCCGTGCCCTCAAAGCTGGATTTGCCGGCCATGAAGTCGTCGTTGCCAATGCCATGGGTGGTGACCAAGAGGCCGCCCACATCCACCTGGGCGCTGGGGCCAAACAAGACCCCGTTGGGGTTGGACAAAAACACCTGGCCGTTGGCGTTGATGCGGCCCAAGATTTGGCTGGCCTGGGTGTCGAGCACGCGGTTGAGGGTGACCGAGTTGGCCGAGGGCTGCACAAAATTGACCTGGGCTTGGGCGCCCACGTTGAAGCTGTTCCAGTTCAACACCGCACGGTTGCTGGACTGGTTGATGTTGAGGCTGTTGCCGCTTTGGCCGATGGTGGCCGTGCCCGCCACCACCTTGCCGCCTTGGGGCAGTTGGGTGGCCGAGATCGCCGGTGGGGTCTGCGACCAAGTTGGCGTGCCGCCCGTGGTCAAGCCCAGCATGGCCCAAGCCCAGGCTTGCGCCCATCGCTGGTGCGCGACGCCGTGTTCGGGTTTCAGTGGGTGGGCTTTTTTGATCATGTGCAGTGGTGGTCAAAAAGGCTGGTTGAAGTTGAACCATAACCGATCCCAGCGGTAGGAGCCGTCTTGGTCCAGGCCGCTGGATGAAGCCATCGGGTTGACGCCCACCCGACGCGACCAGGTCAAGCGCCATTGCAGGGGGGTGCCCCAGCCGTGCGCCAAAGGCCCGCCCAGCCACAAACCACCCCCTTGCAAGGCGTAGGTGTTGAGGCTGGCGCCCCCAATGAAGTCGTTGAACTTGTTCACATCGATGGTGGCGATGTCATAAAAAGCGGCGAAGGTCAGGCGTTGGTTGCCCGCGTTGAGCAGGTGTTGCCACTCCAGGTTCAGCGACTGGCCTTGGCTGCCGCCGCCTTCGTTGGTGGGGTAGGCACGCACGCCTTGCGAGCCGCCCATGAAGAACTTTTCAGAACCGTCCAGGTTTTTGCTGGCCAACTGCGCTTGCCAGGTGGCCACCACCGATTGTTGGGGGTTGATGCGCTGCACCCGCGAGGCCATGGCCCGCAATTTGGCATACAGGCCTGCGGTTTGGGTGGTCAAGGCGTCCATGCCTTGGTTGGGGGAGCCGTTCAAATCCACATGGCCGATCAAGGTTTGCAAGGAGGCTGCGAATTCGCCCCCACCCATCCAGCCATCGCTGCGCTGGCCTTGCGCGGTGGCGCTGAACACATCGATTTTGTATTCCGACACCAAGCCGGCCATGGTGTCGTTGCGGAAGTTTTTGTGTTCATAGCCCCACACCAGGTTGGCATTGGCCGAGCGCGAGCGCAGCCAAGGCACGCTCAAGTCCAGGCCCAGCGAGTTGGCCGGCCCACTGGGGTTGAGCGCTGTGTATTGGGGGGCGATCAATTGGTATTTGCTGCCCGACAGGTTAAAGCCCACGCGCTTGCCCGAACTGCCCCACGGTTCGCTGTAGCCCACCTTCAAGTATTCGCTGCCCTCGGTGTGCATCCAAATCAAACTGACGGTTTCGGCCCGACCAAAACCGCCATGTTGGTTCAGTTGGCCAATGGTGCGCGTGGCACCGGTGGCGCTGACCACCGCGTTGTCGAACACCACGCTGCCATCGGTGGCGGGCGCATCGTCGAGCCGAATCACCGCCTCGGTTTCGCCCTCTTTTTCCCCGGGGCGCAGGCTCATTTGCGCTTGCACACCCGGCAACTCCGACAGCAACAAGGTGGCGCGGTCCAGGGCTTGCAGGTTGACCACTTGTCCTTTGGGTTGTGCGGTTTCGACCAAATCCACCGCCAAGGCCGGGGGGGTGCGCGGGTGCGGCGCGGGTTCGATCACAGCGCGGGCAAAGCGGCCTTCGCGCACCGTCACCTGGATCAGCCCGTCGGTCATGTCTTGGGGGGGGATTTCAGCCCGACCCAAGCGACCGTTGTCGGCGTAATGCGCGTCCAGCAAGGCCACGATGTTTTCCAGGCTTTTCATGTCCACTGGGGTGCCCAGCACCGCTTTCAAGACCCAGGTCAATTCGCTGGCGCTGAAGACGCTGATGCCCTTGAACTCGAACCCCTTGACCACGGACGCCTGGGACTCGGTGGGCTTGGGCGCAGCAGCGGCGGCCGGGGTGGGGGCTGGCGGCGACCCTGTGGCGGTTGGGGTGCCCGCGGCGGCTGGCGCCAAGTCGGGTGTGGGCTCGGCCGGTGGTGTGGGTGCTGCAAAGCGCACCCAATTGATTTTTTTGTCGCTGCTGTCCAGCGTGCCAGGCATGGCGGGGTTGACCGGTTTGGGGGGGTATTGCACCCATTGGTCGAAGCGGCTCGGTGCTGCCGGGGGAGGCGCAGGGGTTTGGGCCAGGCAGGCAAAGGTCCCAACCAACCAGCCCAGGCCTATGGCGTGTCGCAGGGACGCGCCCACCCCGGCGATCAACTGCCGGCGGGGGGATGGTGAGGGCTGTGAAGGGCGCAAGTTCATGGGGGCTGCCACCGGCTTGCGCTGCCCCTGCCACCCACGGCAAAGGCCATGTGCAGGACGATGGCCTTCATTGATCGGCGCGAGTTGGCAAAAATAAAGGGCGAAATGCACTTTTTGGGGTTGACGGGGTATCGGTCGGCATCGGGGCCCCAAGTGACTGATTTGTCTTGGTTTTCACAAATTTCGCCATAATGGTCTGTGGGCAAGCCAATCCCCTGGGCGACCCCCTTGAAGCACCATGTGGGGGCACCCTGTCAACAAAGGATGACATCATGCTACGCAGAACCCTGATCAAAACCGGCTCGGCTGCCCTGTGTGCCAGCTTGGCCCACCCCGCCTTGCTGGCCCAATCGCTGCCCACGAGCAATGTGCGCATCGTGGTCGGCTTTCCCCCTGGCGGCGGTACCGACGCCTTGGCGCGGGTGATGGCCGTCAAATTGCAGGCCATGTGGAATGTCAGCGTGGTCATTGAGAACAAAGCCGGGGCGGCTGGCGTGATTGCCGCTGACCATGTGGCCAAACAAAACAACGACGGCACCACCTTGCTGATGGCGCACATCAACAGCCATGCCATTGCCCCCAGCCTGCAGCCCAAACTCGGGTATGTGGTCGAGCGTGATTTCACCCCCTTGGTGTTGGTGGGGGTGACGCCGAATTTGCTCATTTGCAACACCCAGCAACCGGCCAAGACGGTCAAAGAGTTGGTCGATTTGTGCAAACAAAACCCCGGCAAGATCAGCTTTGCCTCGGCCGGTGGCGGCTCGGCCCAGCATTTGGCGTTGGAGATGTTCAAGCTGCGTGCGGGCATCCAGGCTTTGCATGTGCCGTACAAAGGATCGGGCCCGGCTTTGACCGATTTGATCGGTGGTCAGGTGCAATATTGCTTTGAAACCATGACCTCGGCCACGCCGCATGTCAAAGGCGGCAAGGTCTTGGCCCTGGCCCAAACCCGAACCAAACGCGCCAAAGGCCACCCGGGCGTGCCGACCATGGACGAGCAAGGGTTTGCCGGTTTTGATGCCACCACGTGGTACGGCCTGGTGGGCCCGGCGCGCATGAACCCGGCCATGGTCAAGCGCATGAACGAGGACATGAACCGTGTCATGGCCATGCCCGATGTGCAAGAAAAATTCGAGCAATACGGCGCCGAGGACGGTGGCGGAACCCCTGAAAAATTCAGCCAGTTCATCGCCACTGAGCAAGAAAAATGGGCCCGCGTGGTCAAAGACGCCAAGGTGCAGGCAGACAGCTGAAGCTGGGTGTTAGGGCCGCGGGCTCACGGATGGAAAGGTGCCAGATGGATCGCAAAATTTGGGGATTTTTCGGCGGGCTGTGTGCCGCATGGCTGTGCTGCGCCGCCCCACCGGCTTGGGCTTTTCCGACCAAGCCGGTGCGCATCGTGATTGGTTTTCCGGCGGGCGGGCCGTTGGACTTGCATGCGCGCTTGTTGGCCGATCGGCTGCAAGCGGTGCTGGGCCAGCCGGTGCTGATCGATTACAAGTCGGGCGCGGGTGGCACGGTGGGCGCGCAAGAGGTGATGAAGGCTGCGCCCGATGGCCACACCTTGATGCTGGCCAATACCGGGGTGATGGTCATCAACCCGGCTTTGTACAGCCGCTTGCCCTATGCCACCTTGCGCGATTTTGTGCCCGTGGCCAGAACGGCCATGCAACCCTTGGCCTTGCTGGTCAACCCCAGTTTGCCGGTGCGCAACCTGAGCGAATTGGTGACCTATGCCCGCGCCCGCCCAGGTCAAATCAACTACGGCTCGGCGGGCAATGGCGGCATCAGCCATTTGGTGCCCGAGATGTTCAAGTCCGCCACCGGTTTGTTCATGGTGCACATCCCGTACCGGGGCAGCGCACCGGCGTTCACCGATTTGATGGCCAACCAGGTGCAATTCATGGCCGAGAGCGTGCCCCAGGCCGCGGCTTATCACAAGCAGGGCAAGGTCCGGGTGTTGGCGGTGACCAGCCGCGAACGCAGCCCGGCCTTGCCCGATGTGCCCACGGTCATGCAAAGTGGCATCCAATCGTTTGAAGTGGTGGGGTTTTACGGGTTTTTGGCCCCAGCGGGCACGCCCAAAGAAGCGGTGCAGGTGCTCAGCGATGCCTTCAAAACCGTGCTCTCTCAGCCTGAGGTGCGCAACCGCATGACCGACCAAGGCGCTGACCCGGCGTTTTTGGGGGCCGCCGATTTCGCCCGTTTTTTGGCCGAAGAAATGCCGCGCTGGGCGCAAACCGTCCAACAGTCGGGCGCGCGTCTGGATTGAGCGCCGCCCATGGCCCCGTGGATGGGGACCGTTTCACCCACAGAAAACCAGCGGGGTGCTTGGTGTTTCTACTGGTTGATATGTCAACCAATTAATTTAGCATCTCGGCATTCCCTGGGGCACCGGTGTCACTTTTCCAGGGAGATCATCACTTTTGGAGACAACGCATGCGCAAACCTTTTCAAACAATGTGGGCGGTCGGTTGGATGGCCTTGGGTCTGGCCAGCGCCTCGGCACAAACCGTGAAAGTGGGGATCATTGCCCCATTTTCCGGACCTTTTGCCCATTACGGCACCTTGTTCAAAGCCGGTGCCGAGGCCTATTTGGCTTCGCAGGGCGGCAAATTGGCCGGGCAAAGCATCGAGTTGATTTACCGCGACGAAGGCGGGCCCAACCCAGCCAACACCAAGACCTTGGCGCAAGAACTGGTGGTCAAAGACAAGGTGGATTATTTGGGGGGCATTGTTTTCTCGCCCAATGCCTTTGCCGTGGCACCTGTGATCCAAGAATCCAAAACCCCCATGGTGGTGTTCAACGCCGCCACCTCTGACATCACCACCAAGTCTGACTATTACCTGCGCACCAGTTACACCCTGTGGCAAGTGACGGTGCCGATTGCGCAGCATGCCGCCAAAAAGGGCTTGAAAAAAGTGGTCACCGCGGTGTCTGACTATGCACCAGGGATTGATGCTGAAAATGCATTCAAGGCCGAGTTCACCAAGCAAGGGGGCCAAGTCGTGGAGTCGATCCGCATGCCCGTGCGCACCACGGACTTCGCACCCTTTGCTCAACGCATCAAGGCCAGCGGCGCGCAGGCCGTGTATGTGTTTTTGCCGGGTGGTCCACCCAACCTGGGGTTTGTCAAAGCTTTCAATGAAAATGGTTTGCGCCAAGCGGGCATCGAATTTTTGGGAACCGCCGAAACCGACGAGTTTGACTTGCAAAAGTTCGGTGACTCGGCCCTGGGCTTGACCACCGCGTTCCATTATTCGGCCGCGCACGATTCACCCGCCAACAAAGCCTTTGTGGCGGCCGTGGCCAAAGTCAATAAAGACGCGGTCACCAATTACGCCACCGTCGGCGCTTGGGATGGCATGTACGTGATCCACAAAATGATCGAGGCCACCGCGGGCAAGCGCGATGGCGACAAGGCCATGGCAGCAGCCAAGGCCTTGAAATGGGAAAGCCCCCGAGGGCCGGTCGCCATTGACCCGACGACCCGCCACATCACCCAAAACGTGTACCTGCGCACGGTGGAAAAAGGGCCTGGTGGCTTGTTGATCAACAAAGAGACGCAAAGCTTCGGCGCCCACGGCGACCACGGCTTGGGCAAGTAAAGGTCGGTTTTGCAACTCCTGGCCAACATCGCCATTGATGGCCTGGCCTATGGGATGGTGTTGTTCATCATCTCGGTGGGTCTGTCGGTCACGCTGGGCTTGATGCGCTTTATCAACCTGGCGCATGGTGGGTTTGCCATGTGGGGTGGTTATGTCTGCGCCTGGTTGGTGCGGGTGCAGGGCTGGTCGTTTGGCTGGGGTTTGGTCACCGCCGTGGTGGCCACTGGAATGCTGGGTGCGGTGTTGGAGGTGTTGGTCATGCGACGCCTCTACCGCCGTGGCGAATTGCCACAAGTGCTGTTCACCATCGGGCTGACTTTTCTGATGATCGCCAGCGTCAACCTGTTGTGGGGGCCCGAGGTGCAGTTGATTCCCTTGCCCGGCTGGTTGACGGCGCCGGTGGATTTGGGCTTTCGCACTTTGCCCGCCCAGCGTTTGTTGGTGTTGGCGGTGGGTTTGGGGGTGGTGCTGGTCAGCGCCTGGGCGATGCATTTCACCCGTTTTGGGATTTGGTTGCGAGCGGCGGTGGACAACACCGCCACCGCTTCCACCTTGGGCATTGCGGTAGAGCATGTCCAAGTCACCACCTTTGCGCTGGGGGCTGCCTTGGCCGGCTTGGGGGGCATTTTGGGCGCTGAACTCATGCCTTTGGAGCCGTATTACCCGATCAAATATTTGGTGCTGGTGTTGGTGGTGGTCTCTGTGGGGGGGATGGGGCAAATCACCGGCTCCTTGGTGGCGGCCTTGACCTTGGGCATCATTGAAACGACCAGCAAATATTTGGCCTCTGATTGGGGCAGTTTGTTTTTCTTTTTGGCCATGGCCGTGCTGTTGGCTTGGCGGCCCCAAGGCCTGTTGTTGCGCAAAGCCTGACGCCATGCAGTTGATTCATCACAGCGATTCACCTGGGCGCCAAGCCTTGCCCTATGGCGTGTGGCTGGTGTTGGCGGTGGTGGTGTATGTGTATTTCCCCGACCAATTGCCCTTGGGTGCGCGCATGGCTTACATGGCCATTTTTGTCATGTCCTTGGACTTGGTGGTGGGGTATGCCGGCTTGGCCACCTTGGGCCACTGCGCCATGTTTGGCGCTGGCGCATACGCCGCAGGCTTGTGGGCCACCCACGTCAGCAACGACCCCCTCATGGGTTTGTGCGTGGGGGCCATGGCCGGCTCGCTGGTGGCCACCTTGTCGGGGTTTTTCTTGTTGCGCTATCAAGGCCTGACGTTTTTGATGATGACCATTGCGGTGAGTCAAATTTTGCAAAACGGGGCCAGCAAATGGCGCGATTGGACCGGCGGTGACGATGGCTTGTCGGGGTTTTCCATGGGCAAGGTCTTGGGCCTGGCCAGTTTTGACTTGCAAGGGCGGGTGGCATTTTTGTATGCCACGGTGATGATGTTGGTGTGCCTCTGGTTGATGCGTCGCATCATGGGTTCGCCATTTGGCATGGCGTGTGTGGGCATCCACGAAAACCGCTTGCGCATGGTGGCTTTGGGCAGTTCGGTGTCCTCGCATCTGCGCCGCATTTATGCGGTGGCCGGTTTTTTTGCCGGCTTGGCGGGCGCATTGGCGGCCCAAATCAATCAAATTGTGGGCCTTGACACCCTGGGTTTTGACCTCTCGGCCGAAGCCTTGGTGATGTTGGTCTTGGGTGGGCCCGGGCATTTGCATGGTGCCATCGCGGGCACCTTGGTGTTCATGGGCATTCACCACATGGCCTCGTCCATCAACCCCTACCATTGGTTGTTCATCATTGGCGGCTTGCTGGTGACAGTCGTGTTGATGCCGCGTGAGCGCTGGGCGAAAGCCTGGCGGGATCGCTGGGACAGGTTGGGCGCCACCGTTTCGATGCGCGACAAAGGGGGCGCTTGATGGATGCACCCTTGCTGGACATTCGCGGATTGAGCAAGTCCTTCGGCGGCTTGCATGTCACCCGCCAGGTGTCTTTGCAATTGCACGCGGGCGAGCGCTTGGGTTTGATTGGCCCCAATGGGGCGGGCAAGACCACTTTGATCAATCTCATCACCGGTTTTCTCGAGCCCAGTGAAGGCCGTGTGTGGCTCTCAGGCCAAGACATCAGTCCCTTGGCGCAGGACCAACGTGTCCGGTTGGGTTTGGTGCGGACTTTTCAAATCACTCAGTTGGCGCCCCGTTTGCCCATCGGTTTGCAGGTGGCGTTGGCCATCCACCAGCGCCAGGGTTCAGTGCGAAAAATGTGGTTGCCCATAGGGCGCTATCCGCAGGTGCGTGATGAGGCGATGCACATTCTGGATGCCTTGGGTTTGTCCCGTTTGGCCGAGCAGCCCCCGCTGGCCTTGGCCTACGGGCAACAACGCTTGGTGGAAATCGCCTTGGCCATGGCTTTGAATCCGCGGGTTTTGTTGCTCGACGAGCCCATGGCGGGCGTGCCAACGGCTGAGCGACAAACCGTGCTGCAAGCCTTGGACAGCCTGCCCCGTGAATTGGCCATTTTGATGATTGAGCACGACATGGATTTGGTGTTTCATTTTGCCCATCGCATGGTGGTGTTGGCCGAGGGCGCTGTTTTGGCCCAAGGCAGCCCAGAGATCATCCGCCAACATGCGGCGGTTCGCACTGCTTACTTGGGCGAGGTAGACTGAGCATGGCGGTCTTGTTGAGCGTCAAAGCCGTGGATGCGGGCTATGGTCCGGTGCACATCCTCAACCAAGTGCAACTGGAAATTCAAGCGGGGCAACGCTTGGCCGTCTTGGGCCGCAATGGGGTTGGAAAAACCACCTTGCTCAAAGCCATCATGGGCTTGGCCGATGTGTCTGGCGGTCAAATTTCTTGGCAAGGACAGGACATGGCGCGATGGTCACCGCGCGAGCGCGCCATGGCGGGTTTGGGCTATGTGCCCCAAACCCGCGATATTTTTCCCTCATTGAGTGTGGCTGAAAACCTGGTGGCGGGTTTGAAGGGGCGTCCCCGGCGTTGCATCGACGAAGCTTACGAACTGTTTCCGCGCCTGTGGCAGCGGCGTGACAACCCCGGCACCGCACTGTCCGGGGGGGAGCAACAAATGCTGAGCGTCGCGCGCACCTTGCTGGGGCAGCCGCGCTTGTTGTTGCTGGATGAACCGCTGGAGGGCTTGGCGCCCATCATTTGTCAAGAGCTGATGCAAGCCTTGGGGCGTTTGGCGCGTGATCAATCGGTGGCCATGGTGTTGGTGGAGCAAAAGACCGATGCCGCCCTGCGGTTTGCCGAGCAAGCCTTGATTCTGGAGCGGGGGACTGTGGTGTATGAGGGCCAAAGTGCCAGGTTGCAATCGCATCCGGAAGTGCTTCAAAAACACGTGGGCTTGTCGGCCCATTGACACCTGGTCTGTGAACAACTGCGCTATTTCTTGGAGAACCACGCATGAACCGCCCTGACACTTTGAATGTGCCGGAAATGGACATCGATCCATTTTCGACAGACTTTTTGGCCATGCCTTATCCCGACCACGAGCGCATGCGACAGGCGGGGCCGTGGGTATGGCTCAAGCGTTATGGCATTTTGGCCACTTGTCGCCACGCCCAGGTGAAGGCGGTGTTGAGCGACCATGTGAACTTCATTTCATCGGCCGGTGTGGGCTTGGCCAACTTCAACCAAGAAGCACCGTTTCGACCCAAAAGTTTGATTTTGGAAGCCGATCCGCCAGACCACACTCGGGCGCGCACCATCTTGGCACGAATTCTTTCGCCCAAAACGGTGGCTCAAATTCGCGAGCACTTCAGCGCGGAAGCCGAAAGCTTGGTCGATCGATTGCTGGCGCGCTGCCGCGATGGCGCTGTGATTGATGGCGTGAAAGACCTGGCGGAGGTTTATCCGCTCAAAGTGTTTCCCGATGCGGTGGGCCTGGAGCCCGAGGGCCGACACAACCTGTTGCTCTACGGGGACATGATTTTCAATGCCTTTGGCCCCCGAAACGAATTGCTGCAGCGCGCGGCCGAAAAGGTTCAGCCCGTCACGGCCTGGATCATGCACCACTGCCAGCGTGAGCAATTGCGACCCGGTGGTTTTGGTGATTTGATTTACCAGGCGGCGGATCAAGGCGAAATTTCGCACCAAGAAGCGCCCATGTTGGTGCGCTCGTTTTTGTCGGCTGGCGTGGACACCACCGTCAATGGCTTGGGCAATGCCTTGCTGTGTTTGGCCCAACACCCGGACCAAATGGAAAAACTGCACGCCGACCCAGGCTTGGCGCGATCGGCGTTTGAAGAGTCGCTGCGCTTGGAGTCGGCGGTGCAAACCTTTTTCAGAACCACGCCGCACGAGGTCGCCTTGGAGGGCCTGGTCATCCCGCCCAACACCAAGGTTTTGACCTTTCTGGCCGCTGCCAACCGCGATGAACGGCAATGGCCGGAGCCCGAGAAATTCGATATCCAACGCCGGGCTGCTGGGCACATGGCATTTGGCACGGGCATCCATGCCTGCGTCGGGCAAGTGGTGGCCCGGCTCGAAGGGGAGTTGATCCTCAACGCCATCGCGCGCCGGGTCAAGCGCATCGAGCTGGTGGGCGAACCCGTGCGCCGCCTCAACAACACCTTGCGGGCCATGTCGTCGATGCCCATGAGGTGGATTCCTGCGTGAGGGTGTGCGCTCAGATGGTGAAGGCTGACAACCAGGGCACCGTTTCCCAGGGTGCGCCCCGAGAGGCACCCCCCTCGGCCCCGGTGGTGGATTTGGAGCGCTATGTCCCAGCCTACATCACTTGGATTTCCAATAAGTTGTCGGGCGGTGCTTCACAGGCCTATTTGGCGGCCTTTGATGTCGGCATCGAGACCTGGCGCTTGTTGGTGTTGTTGGCCATCGACGGTCCCTGGTCCGCCCAGCAGATGTGCAAAATCATTGGCATGGACAAGGCCTCGGTGAGCCGTGTGTTGAAGCGCATGCAGCAACGGGGTTGGGTGACGATTGATTTGAGTGAGCAAGATGGTCGCTTGCGATTGGCCACCATCACACCGGCAGGCCGTCAAATGCACAACGATATTTTGGGCTTGGCCTTGGTGCGGGAGGCCGCATTTTTGTCGGTGTTGTCGGCCGACGAACAATTGAAACTCACCGAATTCCTCAAAAGACTGCACGACAACTTGCCCGCCGTGGAAAAAGCCACCGCAGATTATTTGGGCCAGCGACATCCCCAAGCTCGTTTGCGTCGGCGCCACCAGGGCATTTGAGGTCAACCACACCGCTTGGTCGGGATTTCCACCGATTGACCCGTTTCATGACTTCTCTTAACCTGTTTCATTTTTAAACCTCAAGGATTCTGCGCATGTTGAAACTGAGCATCAATGGCAAAAGCCACCAAGTCGATGTCGAGCCCGAAATGCCGCTTTTGTGGGTGCTGCGCGACCAGTTGGGCATGACTGGCACCAAATTTGGCTGTGGCATTGCGCAGTGCGGTGCCTGCACCGTGCACGTCAATGGTGAACCGATGCGGTCGTGTTCTTACCCCGTGTCGGCGGCGGTGGGCAGCCAGGTGTTGACCATCGAGGGTTTGTCCAAAGACGGCACCCACCCGGTGCAAATGGCTTGGAAGGCGCTGGATGTGCCCCAATGCGGTTACTGCCAGTCGGGCCAAATTTTGGCCGCCGCCGCTTTGCTGCGCAAAAAGCCCAAGCCCACCGATGCCGACATTGATGACGCCATGACCAACATTTGCCGTTGCGGCACCTACCAGCGCATCCGTGCGGCCATCCATTTGGCGGCCAAAACCGGCAAAGGCGTGGGCTCGGTGATCCACATGGTCAGCGATGCGGGCGACGTGGTCGAACAACCCACCGCCCAGGCTTGAAAGGAACGGTCATGACAACCATCACATCTACCCCCCGTTTGTCCCGTCGCGCTTTTGTGGTCAGCAGTGCTGCCGCTGGCGCGGGTTTGTCCTTGGGATTTCATTGGCCAGCCGGTGCGCAATCCCAAACGGGTGCGGTGCCTGAAGTCAATGCCTGGGTCGTCGTTCAGCCCGATGAGAGCTGCATCATCCGCGTGGCCCGGGCCGAAATGGGGCAGGGCACCCACACCGGCTTGGCCCAATTGGTCGCCGAAGAGCTCGAGTGCGATTGGTCCCGGGTCAAGGTGCAAATGGTCACGCCCGGCCAAAACCTGGCGCGTCAGCGGGTGTGGCGTGACATGTCCACCGGCGGCAGCCGCGGTTTGCGGGGCTCGCAAGACTACATGCGCCAAGGCGGCGCAGCCGCGCGCACGGTGTTGCTGCAAGCCGCCGCCAACCAGTGGGGCGTGGCGGTGGGCGAATTGACCGTGGCCAAAGGGGTCATCAGCCATGCCGCATCGGGGCGCAAAACCACCTACGGCAAGGTCGCCAGTGCCGCGGCCCAAATTGCCCCGCCGGACCCCAAGACCCTGGTGTTGCGCGACCCGCGCCAATGGAAGGTCGCGGGCAAGCCCCTGAAGCGCTTGGACACCGCGCCCAAGGTGATGGGCAAGCAAAACTATGCCATCGACACCCGCTTGCCCGGCATGGTGTATGCCGCGATCCAGGCCAGCCCGGTGTTTGGTGGCAAGCTGGTCAGCTTTGAAGCCGCCAAGCTCAAGGGCCGCAAAGGCATTTTGGGCGTTTACAAAGTCGACGACAACGCGGTGGCCGTGGTGGCCGACAACTGGTGGCGCGCCAAAACCGCGCTGCTGGACTTGCCCATCGTCTGGAACGAGCTGGGCAACGGCCAAGAAAGCAGCGCCACCATTGCCGAGCGCCTCAAGGAAGGCCTGACCTCGACCAACAATGTGTTTGCCGATGTGGATGTGGGCAATGCACCGCAGGCCATTGCGGGTGCGGCCAAGCGCGTCGAGGCGGTGTACAGCACGCCGTTTGTCTCGCATGCTTGCATGGAGCCAATGAATTGCACGGCGCTGATCACCGATTACCGCGCCGAGGTCTGGGTGGCCAGCCAAAACGCGGAAGCTTCGCTGGCGGCCTTGTCCACGGCCAGCGGTTTGCCACTGGAAAAATGCGAGGTTTACAACCAAACCTTGGGGGGTGGTTTTGGCCGCCGCGGCGGTCAACAAGACTATGTGCGCCAAGCGGCCTTGCTGGGCAAGCAAATGCCTGGGGTGCCGGTCAAATTGATCTGGAGCCGCGAAGAGGACATGGGGCAAGACTTTTACCGCCCCATTGGTCAGTGCAAGCTGGAGGCCGGTTTGGACGCGCAGGGCAATTTGCTGGGCTTGCAGTTGCGCGTGTCTGGCCAGTCCATCAACGCCTACCTGTCGCCCCAAAACATCAAGGACGGCAAAGACCGGCGCCAGTTGCAAGGCTACTGGCCTGAGCCACATGACGCGCAAATTGGCTACACCGTCCCCCACCTGCGCACCGAATACGCCATGCGCAACTCCCATGTCCCCGTGGGGCCGTGGCGTGGTGTGAACACCAACCAAAACGGTTTGTACCTGGAGTGCTTCATGGAAGAGGTGGCTGCGGCCGCCGGACGCGACCCGCTGGAGTTCCGTCGCGCCCTGATGAAAAACCACCCCAAGCACCTGGGCGTCTTGAACGCGGCGGCCGACAAGGCTGGCTGGGGCAAGCCACTCCCAGCGGGTGTGCACCGCGGCATTGCCCAGTTCATGGGTTACGCCAGTTACACCGCCGCAGTGGCCGAGGTGTCGGTCAAAGGGGAAGAGGTCAAGGTGCTGCGCTTGGTGCTGGCCACCAATTGCGGCCATGCGGTCAACCCCGACCAAATTGCCGCGCAGGTGGAGGGTTCGGTCGCTTATGGTTTTGACACCTTGCAAAGCCAGTGCAATGTGGCCAACGGGCGCATGGTTGACACCAACTTTGACCGGTACCCGATTGCCCGATTGCGCCAGTTGCCCCGCATTGAAACCGTGATCGCCCCGACCTTTGACTTTTGGGGCGGGGTGGGTGAGCCCACCATTTGCGTGGTGGCACCGGCCATCTTGAATGCGATTTTTGCCGCCACCGGCAAACCGGTGCGCAACCTGCCCTTGAAGAACCACGGTTTGCGCATTGTCTGAGGCCATCTTGGTTGGTTGGTCGCGGCGCCAGGGTTTGGGCGGATTGCTGGCCTGTCTGGGCTGGGCAGCGGTCCCAGCCAGGGCCCAGGCCCCGCCCGCCAACTTGGATTGGGCGCAACTGTATGGGCCGTTCACCGGCGGCAGCACGCCCACGCCAGCGCGGGTGCGGGTGGTCACCCCGCGCTTGGCCGACAACGGTTTGTCGGTGCCATTGACGGTGCGGGTGGACAACCCCATGAGCGAGGGCGACCATGTGCGCCGCTTGGTGTTGCTCTCCAACCGCAACCCGCGCCCGGTGATCGCCGAGTTTGAACTGGGCCCCTGGTCGGGCAAAGCCGAGGTGGCCACACGGGTGCGCTTGAACGGCTCGCAAGAGGTGATGGCCTTGGTGCAAACCTCTGACGGGCGCTGGTGGCGCGGCACGGCCGAGGTTGAAGTCACCGAGTCCGCTTGCATGGACGCGTCCTGACATGTTGGCCCGGATTCAGTTGTCGTCCCCGGTGCGGCGTGGCCAAGCCATGGAGGTGCGCTTGTTGTTGCAGCACCCGATGGAGACGGGTTTTCGCTACGACTTTTCAGGCACGTCGATCGCCAAAAATGTGATCCACAGCCTGAGCGCCGATTACGGCGGGCGCACCGTGTTTCGCGCCGCCATGGGTTCGGGGGTGGCGGCCAATCCCTTGTTGCAGTTTTGGGTCATGCCCGATCAAAGCGGGGAGATTCGCGTGCAATGGCAAGACGACCAAGGGGCTCAGGGGCAGATCAGCGCCTGGGTCGAGGTCTTGCCCGCTTGAGGCGGGGCGCCACAGGCCTGATCTGTCTCAGGCCTGGCCCCAGGGTTGGCGGCGAAACCACAGCACGGACAAACCGCCAGCACTCACCAGCAGCAACAGCGACAAGGCCGCCCACAGCGCGGACACCTCGGTGTCGCGCCGCTCCAGGGCAAACTTGGTCGACAGGTGCTCGTAAATTTGTTTCAGATCGTTGGCGTTGCCGGCGCGAAAAAACTCACCCTCGGTGACTTTGGCAATGGCTTGCAAGGTTTCCTCGTCCACCTTGGCATAAAACGACCAGCCCTCAAAACCAGGGATGAACCCATTCGGTGTGCCAAAGGCCACGGTGTAGACGCGCACCCCGCGCTGCGCAGCTTGTTTGGCCGCTTCAATGGGGTCGGGGCCGGTGGTGCGCCGGCCGTCGGAGAGCAACACAATCGCACCGGCCGAATAGGAGCCGGTGGGCACCGGAGTGAAGCTGGGTTTGGCTTTGGGCGGTGCGGCCGGTGCGGGTGTGCCGTAGTTGCCATAACTGCCAAAACCCTGCCCATAGACGGCCGCCTCCACATCGATGCCGGCATTGGGCATCAAAGTGGACAAGGCCATCAACAAACCGCTGCCGGTGGCGGTGCCGCGTTGCAATTGAAAGCGGTCAATCGAGGCCACCAATTCTTCGCGTTGATCGGTGATGCCTTGCACCAGTTGTGCGGCCCCGGCAAAAGACACCACGCCGACCCGGATGTTGGGCGGCAACTCGCGGATGAAGTCTTTCACGGCGGCTTGGGCGGCTTTGATGCGGTTGGGCTCCACGTCTTCGGCCAGCATGCTGCGCGAGACATCGATGGCCAGCACCAAGGTCATGTAATCGGCGGGGAGCACCACGCTGGCCACCGGGCGGGCCATGCCCACCACCGCGCTGATCAAGGCCAAGCCCAGCAAGGCCGGGGGCACATGGCGGCGCCACAGCTTGCGCGGCCCCATGGCGGCGCGCACCAGCGACAGGCTGGGGTAGGCCAAAGCACTGCGCTGCTTGCGCCGCAGCAGCCACAGGTAAAAAGCCAGCATCAAAGGCGCCAGCAACAGCGCCCACAGGGCTTGGGGCCAAACAAAGTGCATGGAGGTCTGGGGTCGGTTGGGGTCTGAGACACTTTATCACCCCTGGCTGTGCTATGGTTTAGACATGAAACGCGCCACCGTTTACGCCAGCCAGCCCGCACCTGCGCACAAGCCCCCAGGGGCTGAGGCGGCGCCCACCCCGCCTCCCCGCCAGGGGGCGCGCTGGAAAGCGGTTTTTTTTCGCCACGAGCGCTGGGCCATGTTGTTCTTGGGGTTGGCCATTGGCGGGGCCATGTGGTGGGCCAGCGAGCGCTGGGGAGCGCCGCGCCAGGTGTTGACCCAAAAAGACATTGACGCGGCAGTGCTGCACACCTTGGCCACCCAAGACCTGCCTTCGCGCACCGCCAAGGCCGCCGGTTTGGTGTGGCCCTCGGTGGTGCGGGTGCGTGCCTTTGGCACCGACCCTCAAAACCCCAAGGCTGGCGAGAAAGAACTGGGGGTGGGGACCGGCGTGGTGATTGTGGAAGACGGCACCATCTTGACCAACTTCCACGTCATCTCCACGGCCCAACGCTTGGAAGTGACTTTTTTTGATGGCATGGAATCGGCCGCCTTCGTGATTTCGACCATGCCCGAAAACGATTTGGCGGTGATCAAGCCGCAAAAAATCCCCGACGACTTGCAGCCCGCCACCATGGGATCGAGCAGCAACTTGCAACCCGGCGACGAGGTGGTGGCGGTGGGGTTTCCGTTTGGCATCGGGCCCTCGGTGTCGGCCGGTGTGGTCTCGGGCCTGAACCGTTCATTCCAACCCGAGGGCAAGATGCCCATGAAGGGCTTGATCCAATTTGACGCGGCCGCCAACCCCGGCAATTCGGGTGGGCCCTTGGTCAACCTCTCGGGCGAAGTGGTGGGCATCGTCACCGCCATCTTGAACCCGACCTCGGCGCGCACCTTCATTGGCATCGGCTTTGCCGCCACCATGGAGAGTGCGGGCAGCGCGGTTGGCATCCCCCCTTTTTGACGCACAGAAAGACCCTGCATGAACCCCAGCGAATGGAACCGAGGCGCCCACGCCGACCCGAGCCAAGACACCGCAGCCCTGATGGAGCGCGTGTTGTACGAAGTCAAACGCGTGGTGGTCGGGCAAGACCACTTTTTAGAGCGCATGTTGGTGGCCATCTTGGCCCAGGGGCATTTGCTGATCGAAGGCGTGCCTGGTTTGGCCAAAACCTTGACGGTCAACACCTTGGCCAAAGCCATTCGGGGCAGTTTCAAACGCATCCAGTTCACCCCCGACTTGCTGCCCGCCGACTTGGTGGGCACGCGCATGTACAGCCAAAAAACCAGCGAGTTCAGCACCGTGTTGGGCCCGGTGTTTGCTAATTTGTTGCTGGCCGATGAAATCAACCGCGCCCCCGCCAAGGTGCAAAGTGCTTTGCTGGAGGTGATGCAAGAGCGCCAAGTCACCATCGCTGGCGAAACCCACCAAGTGCCCACGCCGTTTTTGGTGATGGCGACCCAAAACCCGATTGAAACCGAGGGCACCTACCCCTTGCCCGAGGCCCAGGTGGATCGCTTCATGATGAAGGTTTTGGTCGGCTACCCCCAGGAGGATGAGGAATTTGTCATCGTGCAACGGGTGATCGGGCAGGCCATTGAGGTGGCGGCGGTGACCAGCACCGAGCAAATTGCCCAGTTGCAAAAAACCTGCCGCCAAGGCTATGTGGACCCCAGCCTGATCCAGTTTGCGGTCAAGCTGGTGTCGGCCACGCGCCATCCTGAGCGTTTTGGCTTGGCCGATTGGTCGCGCTTCATCACCTTTGGCGCCAGCCCGCGAGCCACCATTGGCCTGATCGAAGGTGCGCGGGCGCTGGCTTTTTTGCGCGGTCGCAGTTATGCCTTGCCGCAAGATGTGATCGATCTGGTGCCCGATGTGCTGCGCCACCGTTTGGTGTTGTCTTACGAGGCCTTGTCCGAGGGTTTGACCCCTGAGGCCATCATTGCGCAAATTTTGCAAGCCGTGCCGGTGCCCGACAAACCTTTGGACAGCCATGTTCGGACTGCGCCAACGGCTTGAGGCCTGGCGCGGCCGCCCCAGCCAGCCCAGCGATCCCAGCCAGACCAACGCCCAGCCGGCAGCTGCCCCGCCAACGGCCATGCGCCAAGCCGAGGCCTTGATGCGGCGCTTGGAGTGGACGGTGATCCGGCGCTTGGACGGCCAGTTGCAGGGCGACTACCGGACCTTGTTTCGCGGTGCGGGTTTGATGTTGGCCGACTTGCGCGAGTACCAAGCGCACGACGATGTGCGCCACATCGACTGGAACGTCACCGCCCGCATGCAAACCCCCTATGTGCGTGAGCACCAAGAAGACCGGGAAATGGCGGCCTGGTTTTTGATCGACTTGTCGCGCTCGGTGGCCTTTGGTTCGGGTGACACCAGCAAACGCATGTTGGCGGCCGAGGTGGTGGGCGTGCTCGCGCGCATGCTGACCCGGCGCGGCAACCGGGTCGGGGCCATGGTCTATACCGGCGAACACACCCATGCCGAATTCCACATCCCGGCGCGCTCGGGTCGGCGCCACATGCTGCACCTGTTGCAAACCGTGATGCAAGCGCAGGCCAAGCAGCCCACCCCTGAGACGCATTTGCAAAACCTGCTCAACGACGCGCAAAACCTGATTCGCCGCCGGTCCACCATTTTTGTGGTGTCGGACTTCTTCAGCCAACCGGGCTGGGACCGTGGCTTGTCGCAGTTGGCGCGCCGCCACGAGGTGGTGGCCCTGCGCTTGTGCGATCCCTTGGAGCGCCAATTGCCCGATGTGGGTTTGGTCTTGATGGAAGACGCGGAGACCGGCGAGCAACTGCTGGTGGACACCCATGACGCCGCATTTCGTGAGCGCTTTGCCCAGGCCGCGAACCAGCGCGAGGCCGATTTGCGCGCTGCGTTGGTCCGCGCGGGGGTCGATGGTTTGGAGTTGCACACCGACCAAGCCTTGGACGAGGCCTTGATGCGCTTCACCCAGTTGCGCAAGCGGCGCAGCCAGGTGGCGGCCGGTGCCACCGCCGCCATGGCCGTGGGGGCTTGAGCGTGCTGGAGTTCTCGTCCATCCAATTTGTCTGGCCCCTGATGCTGTGGGCCTTGCTGCTGTGGCCCTTGGTGGCCGCTGCTTACCTGTGGCTCACCCGCGCTGGCCGTTGGCCGCGTTTGCATTTGCAGGTGCATGGCCCAAACAACGCTGTTGCTGCGCCCACACCCGCATCCTCACCCCCACCCGCAACCGCAACCGCAACCGCAACCGCAACCGCATCGCGCTGGCGTCTTTTGCGCTGGCCCAGCATCCCCGTGTGCCTGTGGGCTTTGGGCTTGGCCGCCGCTTTGCTGGCGCTGGCGCGCCCGCAGGCGGTGCTGCTGCTGCCCAGCCGTTTGGACACGGTGATGCTGGCCATCGATACCTCGGGCAGCATGCGTGCCACCGATGTGCTGCCCAGCCGTTTGGAGGCGGCCCAGGCAGCGGTGCGCACCTTCATCGAGGAACAGCCGGTGAAGGTCAAAGTGGGCATCGTCACCTTGTCGGGCACGGCGGCGGTGGCGCAAGCGCCGACCACCCAGCGCGATGAGTTGTTCAGAGCGATGGAAAACCTGCCCTTGCAGCGCGGCTCCGCTTTGGGCAGTGGCATCGTGGTGGCCTTGGCCAATTTGCTCCCGGGTTCGGGCATCGATCCCGAGAAAATCATCATGGAGGCGGATGGCCCACCCAAGCCCGATACCGGTCGGGCCCTGGTCGCCCCGGGGGAAGCTTCGAACCAAGTCAAGCTCACACCGGGGGCCAACAAATCCATGGCCATCGTGCTCATCACCGATGGGCAAAGCAACATGGGGCCAGATGTCATGAAGATGGCGCAACTGGCCGCCGACCACGGTGTGCGCGTCTACACCGTGGGGGTGGGCACGCCCGAGGGCGTGGTCTTGCGTGCGCAGGGCATGTCCATGCGGGTTCGGCTCGATGAGACGGTGCTGAAAAAAGTGGCTGAGCTCACCGAGGGCAACTATTACCGCGCCAGCGATGCCCAGCAATTGCTGGAGGTGTACCGCCAGTTGGGCACCACCATCCGGCTGGAAAAACACCAACTCACCGAGGTCACCGCGGTGTTGTTGGCGCTGGCCATGGCCCTGGTGTTGCTGGGCAGCGCCATCAATTTGCATCGCCACGCCCGGGTGCTTTGAGGACCGCTCTGGGGCAGCAGGCCTGTCGGCGCTTATAGTGGCGCCCTATGCCCAACACCACCCCTGACCTGTCCCCGCGTTTAACCTCTTTGTCCCACGGTGGGGGCTGCGGTTGCAAAATCGCGCCCGGCGTGTTGCGCGAGATTTTGCAAGGTACCACTGCCATGGCCATGCCGCCAGAAATTTTGGTGGGCATTGCCACCTCAGACGATGCGGCGGTGTATCGGCTCAACGAGCACCAGGCCTTGATCGCCACCACCGATTTCTTCATGCCCATCGTGGACAACCCCGCTGACTTTGGCCGCATCGCCGCCACCAACGCTTTGAGCGATGTGTACGCCATGGGTGGCACCCCGATCAGGGCCCTGGCCTTGGTGGGCATGCCCATCAACGTGCTCAGCCCCCCGGTGATTGGGCAAATTTTGGAAGGCGGCAACCTGGCGTGCCAAGCGGCCGGCATT
>CANFPJ010000005.1 GCA_947448885.1 Comamonadaceae bacterium | reverse complement strand
TCGCTCACAGCGGGCAAAAATTTTTACCGCTCCGGTGCCATGGGCCCGTGGATCGTCAGCGCCGCAGACATCCCCGACCCGACACAGTTGTGGCTCACCACCACCTTGAATGGCCAGCGGGTGCAGCACAGCCAAACCGATGACTTGATCTTTGACATCCCCGCCATCATTGAATACATCTCGGGCTTCACCCCCTTGCAGGCGGGCGACATCATCGCCACGGGCACCCCCGACGGCGTGGGCATGGCCCGCAAACCCCCGTTGTGGCTCCAGCCTGGCGACTTGATCGAGGTGCAGATCAGCCAGATTGGCAGTCTGAGCAATGGCGTGCGCGACAGCGACTGAACTGGGACGAGTGGTCAGTCCATCCCCGCCACGTCGGTGTGTCGGGCGTGCTTAAAATATATGCAACCAGGAGGAAATCATGCTCAAAGGTAAAACCGCTCTCGTCACCGGATCGACCAGTGGCATTGGCTTGGGCATTGCCCAGGCTTTGGCCCAGCAAGGGGCCCATCTCATACTCAACGGTTTTGGCGACGCTGCCTCGGCCTTGGCGCAGATCCAGGCCCTGGGCGTCAAAGCCGTGCACCACCCGGCCGACATGAGCAAGCCCAGCGAGATCGAGGCCATGATGGCCTTTGCCCAGCAGCATGGCGGCGTGGACATTTTGGTCAACAACGCCGGCATTCAGCATGTGGCCTTGGTGGAAGATTTTCCGGTGGACAAATGGGACGCCATCATCGCCATCAATTTGTCCAGCGCCTTTCACACCACCCGTTTGGCCATGCCGACCATGCGCCAACGCAACTGGGGCCGGGTGCTCAACATCGCATCCACCCATGGTTTGGTGGCGTCACCCCAAAAGTCGGCCTATGTGACGGCCAAGCACGGCCTCGTGGGCTTCACCAAATCGGTGGCGCTGGAAACCGCCACCACCGGCATCACCGTCAACGCCATTTGCCCCGGCTGGGTGCTGACCCCCTTGGTGCAAAAACAAATTGACGACCGCGCTCGCAATGAAGGCATCAGCGTGGAGAAGGCCAAAACCGATTTGCTGGCAGAAAAGCAGCCCTCGCTGCAGTTCACCACCCCCGAGGAGTTGGGTGGATTGGCGGTGTTTTTGTGCTCACCCCAGGCCAACAACGTCCGCGGCGCAGCCTGGAACGTCGATGGCGGCTGGGTGGCTCAATAAGCAGCGCTGGGGCCATGGAATTGCAAGCGCATCGGGTCTGATTTGAACTCGATGTCGGTGCTTTTCCAGTTCAGCTCAATCGGATGGGCGGTTTCCACAAACGTTGCCAGCAACTGGTAGAGCGTGAGCAACTCGCCTTGCAAAGCGTCCGGGTCATGGGGCTCAAGCAGGGCAATGATGGCACCCGCGCGCGGCAGCATGGCGTCAAAAAAGACGCGCAAATCGGCCAACTCGGTGTGCATCAGTTTGTGGTACCTGACCTTTTCGTTGGGCAGCGCCCAATCTGGCACAAAGGTTTGCAGGTCTTGAAAGGCGGCGGGCAGGGGGCTTGTTTTCATGCGCCGGCCTCCACCATTTCAGCTGCGACCGAATAGTGTTTTTGCAGCAGCATTTCTTGTTGCGACAAGACCACGTGTGACATCACACCTGTTTTGAGCGAGGCGTGAATGGCCTCCATGGTGGAGATGTCTTCGCGAAACACCTCACGGTTGCGCACCCTGAAGTAAGCATGTGCCAAGCGGTCGCCCAAGCCCTGGGCTTTGTAGGCGTAGTCGATCACCCGGATCAAGGTTCGGTTTTCGTCGATGGGCCAAAACCACATGCATTGGTGCCAATTGGCCCCGTTGATGAGCACAAAGCAAGGAAACAACTCGGTGATGTCAAACGCCCAATTGCTGACCCGCCCAGGATTGACCGAGGTGGGGAAGCCGGGCACATCGGTGTCAATTTGGGGAAAGGCCGGGTACAAGGGCCGACCCGCACCGAATGCCAATTTTTCCACGGGGGTCATGTGGTGGTCGGGGTTGGCCTTGGCCGAATATCGGCCATGGTGCTCCATCACCTCCAGATAAGGACGGTGGCGCATGGGGTTGTCTTTGCCGCCTTGGTAGTCGGGCAACGTGGCCCTGTGCAAAAACAACGAGTGATAGCCCTCGGTGAACGCGTTGATGGTCACATGCCAATTGGCATTGACTTCGATGGACCAATGTGCGATTTGTTCACGGTCGTCAAAAAAGCCTTGGTAACCGCCGTGCATCTCGCCCAACCATTGGGCCAAACTGTGTTTGGGCGCTTTGGCGAAGTTCACAAACACAAAGGTTTCCCACACTTCGGTGTGCACCGGAATCAAGTCGTGTTCTAGCCGATTCAATCCCGGGAATTGGGGTTCATCGGTCACCCCCGTCAACTTGCCTTCGGTGTTGAAACTCCAAGCGTGAAAGGGGCAGGTGAACACCCTTTTGTTACCGCGCTCATCGAGCTCGAGCTTGTTGGCCCGGTGGCGACAAATGTTGTAGAAGGCGCGCACTTGGTTGTCTTGTCCACGCACCACGATCAAGGAAGCTTTCAAAGGCGGTACGTCGACCACAATGAAATCTCCCTTTTTGGGGATTTCTTTGGTGGAGGTCACCGGCAACCATGATTGGCGGTAGATGTTGTCCACCTCGCTTTGGTAGTAACCGGGTTGGATGCGCTCCAACAAATTGACTTTGCTCTTGAGCTTGGATCGATCCCCCTTGAACACGGTGATGCTGGGGGCCAATTCGGGTGCGTTAGACATGGCGACTCCTGTTGGGTGTTAACCAGCCCGTTGTTTGGCGTTGGCTATTTCTGTCATGGGGTGATTGATCAGTGGCGTGACATCAATCTTCATGTACGGAAACATCGGCATGGAGCTGACCTTGTCGTGCAAAATTTCCAGCGTGTCAGCTTTCCACAAACTGTTGTTGGCAATGCGGCCGACGATGCGCCAAATGCCTTGCATGGTGCCCTCGGCAATCAGTTCTGCGGCACGGGCGTTTTCTCGCTCGCGCAATTTGTCTTTGTCGGCTTGCGGCATGTCGGCGGGAATGCTGACGTCAATTCTGAGTAAAAAAAGCATGTCTTTCTCCTGGTTAAAAAATCATTTGGGTTCGGGGCGGTCCATCAAGCCCAGGCATTCGTTGTAGAGGCCCAGGGGCAAAAACTCTTGCAATTGGCGTTTGATCGACTCGACCAAAATCGCCCGCGTGTGGCGCACCAGCACTTCTGGGCGGGCCGCGATCATGCGGGCCAACTCCCAGGCGCGGGGCAACACCTGATCGGGTGGCAACACTTCAGCCACCAAACCCAGCTCTTTGGCCTGGGCGGCGTGGATGACTTGACCGGTCAACAAAAAGTAACGGGCCCGGTTCACGCCCAGCAGCATGGGGTAGACCACATGCACACCGTCACCCGGCACCAAGCCGCCTGGGAAGTGGGCGGAATCTTGAAAGGCGGCGGTGTCGGCGGCCAATACGATGTCGGCCAGCAAAGGCATTTCTGAGTGGCGCCATGCAGGGCCATTGACGGCGCTCACGATGGGCACTTCAATGTCCATCAGGTTCATCAGCAAACGCCGGCTTTCAGACACCAAATTTTCGGTGAATGTGGCTGAGGGGCGGGTGGCAAACAAGGGATTGCCGTTATCAGGGATCACGCGGGGTCCACTGAACTCGGCACCTGTGCCGGTGATGATCACCACTTTGTTGTCGCGGTCGCGGCCCAAGTCGTAAAACGCATCGGGCAATTCAGCATGCGGCGCCAAGCCCCATTGCAGCGATCCGCCGTTGGTGTGAAAGCGCATTTCCAACACACCGTCTTCACGCCGAAAATGGATGTGCTTGTATTTGTTTTGATAGTCTTTGAGTTGACTCATGGGGCCTCCTGGGGTGTGAATGGTCAAGCGCCCAAATAGGCGGCTTGGACTTGGGGGTTTTGGCTCAAATCGCTGGACACGCCGCTGAGCTTCATTTCGCCGTTCTCCAAGATGTAACCCCGCTGGCTGCTGTGCAAAGCCATGCGGGCGTTTTGTTCGACCAAAAGCACCGTCATGCCCTGGGTGTGAATTTTGCGAATGATGTCAAACACCAGTTGCACCAACAACGGCGACAAACCCAAACTGGGCTCGTCAAACATCAGCAACTTGGGCTTGGCCATCAGGGCGCGGCCGATCAACAGCATTTGCTGCTCTCCCCCCGACAAGGTACCCGCCATTTGGGCGGTGCGCTCGCGCAAGCGGGGAAACAAGTCGTAAACGTATTCCATTTGGGCGCGCCAATTGCTGCGGTTGCGCTGTGTCCATGCCCCCAGCATCAGGTTGTCGGCGGTGGAGAGGTGTGGGAATATTTCACGCCCTTCGGGCACTTGCACGATGCCCATGGCGACAATTTTGTCCACGCTGCTGTGGGCCAGGTCTTGCCCTTCAAAACGGATGCGCCCGGCTGCCAATGGCAAAACGCCTGAAATGCAATTGAGCATGGTGGTTTTGCCCGCGCCATTGGCGCCGAGCAAACACACGATCTCTTGCTGCGCAATGCGCAGCGAGGTTTGTTCCAGCGCGCGCACCGCACCGTAGCTGGCACTGATGTTCTCGACCTCAAGCATGGCCGGCCTCTTTGCCCAAATACGCTTCAATCACGGCCTCATGGCGCTTGATGTCGGCGGGTATGCCCTCAGCAATTTTTTGCCCAAAGTTCAACACCGTCACTTGGTCGGCCACCGACATGACCAAAGACATCACGTGCTCAATGAGCAAAATCGTGATGTGTTGTTCACGGGCCAGGCGCATCAGAAAACGGTCTAAGAAATGAATCTCGCGGTTGCGCAGGCCTGCGGCGGGCTCGTCGAGCAGCAGCATTTGGGGTTCGCTGGCCAGGGCGCGGGCAAAGTCCAGCATTTTTTGGCGACCGAAATCGAGCTCGCCCGCCAAGCTGTGTTGAAAGGGGAGCAACTCCAATTGGTCCAAAATTTGGGTGGCTTTTTCCAGCGCTTGGGCTTCAGCCTGTTGGCGTGTCTTGCCGGGCAAAAAAGGGACGTAGTGGCCGGTTTTGGCGCTCAGGCCCACCAACACGTTTTCCAGCACCGTCATTTGATGGGCTTGCTCAATGTTTTGAAAGCTGCGGGCAATGCCCAGACCGACAATGTGGTGCGGTTGCCGGGCCATCAGTGACGCACCGTTGAAGCGGATGTCACCTTCTTGGGGGGTGCAAAAGCGCGAAATGCAGTTGAGCAAGGTGGACTTGCCAGCCCCATTGGGACCAATCAAGGCGTGGATGCTGCCCGCAGCGATGTCGATATCGAGGTGGTCCAGGGCCACCAAGCCGCCAAAGCGCATGGTCACACCTTCGAGTTGCAGCAAGCCGTTCATGTCTTGCGCCCCGTTTGTATGCGCTGCCACAGGCCCCACACCCCTTTGGGCATGTACATGATGGCCAGCATCAAAATGGCGCCGTAGGTGAACTCTTGCCAAATCAGAAAACCTTTGGGCGCTGAGCGCAGCAACTCGGGCAAGATGCCCAGCAAAACCACACCCAAGCCCACACCGGCCACGCTGCCGCTGCCGCCCACCACCACCATGGACAAAACCAGCACCAGCATCGAAACGCCCAAGCCGTCAGGGTGCACATACGATTGGAACAAGGTGTAGACGCCCCCCGCTACGCCAGCATAAAACGCCGAGATGGCCAAGGCCCAGACCTTGGTTTTTTTCACGTCAATGCCCGAGGCCATGGCCACGTGTTCGCTGTCGCGAATGGCATGGAAATGGCGCCCCCATTTCGAGTGCCACAGGTAAAAAGTGGCGGCCAACACCAGGGCCAAAATAATGGCGATGATGGGCATGGCATCGCGGTCATTGGTCACCACATGGCCAAACAACTGGGGGGCGGTCATGCGCAAACCGTCGGGCCCCTTGGTCAGTGACTCCCAGGTTCTGAAGGCCCATTGGGCGCATTCAGAAAATGCAAACGTGGCCAACGCCAAGTACACCGTGCGCAATTGGGTGGCGGGCAAGGCGATCAAGTAGCCCACAGCGCCAGCCAGCAAGGCGGCCAGTGGCATGCCCAGCAAAAATGGAATGCCCAAGCGCATGTTCAGCAAGGCCGTGCCGTAAATGCCAATGCCAAAAAAAGCGATGTGGGCAAAGGCAAATTGGCCCGACCAGCCCATGACGATGTCCAGGCCGACAGCCAAAATCATGTACATCATCAGCATGTTCATGATGTAGATGAAGTATTCCGGCAGCCAAGACGGAAACAAAAATCCGGCCAACACCAGCCACAGCAGCGAGAGCAATTGTCGGGTGCTGGGGGAGCCGTACATGTCAGACCTTTTTGACCGCCATCGTGGTGTCGAAAAAGCCCTGGGGCTTGAACAACAAGACGAGCATGATGACGAAAAATGGGGTGACGGCAATCGCTTGGGGCGAGATGAAAATGCCCACCATGTTTTGCAAGATCCCTAAGGCGATGCCACCCACCACGCAACCCGGCAAGGAGCTGAAGCCGCCAATGATCGCGGCAGCAAAAGCCAGCATCACCACCGTGCCCATGTCCGGGGTCATCAGAAGTTTGGGTGCGAGCAAGATGCCGGCAATGCCAGCGATGGCCGCCGACAAGCCCCACACCGACAGCTTCATCAGGTTCACGGGAATGCCCAACAAGGCGGCGGCGCGGGTGTTTTGGCTGGTGGCGCGCAAGGCTTTGCCGACAAAGGTGTAACCAAAAAAGAGCCACAAGATGACCATCACCACGGTGGTGACCAGCACGATGGCAATGTCTTGCTGTTGGATCACCACGTCGCCCAAAAAGATCGGTGGGCCCGTCATCAGGGGCGGCAAGCGGCGAACCTCTTCGGTGAAGGGGATCACCCTCACAATGCCTTTGAGTAAATAAGACAGGGCAATGGTGGCCACCACCAAGGGCACCAAGTTGGCGTGTTTGACCATCCTGCGGCCGCTGACCTTGTCCAGCGCAAAACGGGTGAACAAACCGCCCAAGAAAAAGGCCCCGAGCGGTACCAGGGCGAACAAGGCCATGTAAGGCAACTCCAAGCCGAGCAAGAGGAACAGGCCCATATAGGCCCCGATCATGACGAGTTCGCCACCGGCGAAATTCACCACGTCGGTGGATTTATAGACGATGACCAACGACAAGGCCACCAGGGCGTACACGCAGCCCGTGACCACGCCGCTGGCCAAGCCTTGCCAAATCAGGTTCCAAGTTCCCATGGGCTCTCAGCTGGGGGCTCAGTTGCCGTCTTTGCCGTTCCACGTGTAGATGTCGGGCATGGCCTTTTGGGTCTTGCCGTCAAACTTCACCACCACCACCGAGCGCAATGCGTCACGCCGACCGGGGGCAAATTGCAAAGGTCCGGTCATCACATCGGCGTTCAGGTTGAGTTTTTCCATGGCGTCAACAAACTTTTCACGGTTCAAGTCGCGGCCCATGCGTTGCAAGGTATCGATGACCGCCAAGGCCGATGGCACACCGGTCACCATGAAGGGGCCAGGATCGCGGTCTGGGAAACTCTTTTTGTACATGCCGACCAAGCGGGCACGGATGGCTTCGTTGGCAATGTCAGAGAAAGACCAGGTGTGATACAGGTTTTTCAATGCGTCGGGATTGCCCACGTTCTTGGCGTACACCGATGGGGTGGGCATGCCTTGGGTGGATTGCAGCAAGGGGATGTTGGTCATGCCAAATTCACCGTACTTTTGCGCCAGCAAAACGGCCGGGGCCGGGTAGGCGCCCGACAAAATGGCGTCAGGTTTGGAAGCCCGCAAATTCAGCACTGGCGCGGTGATGTCAGAGATGTTGGGTGGAATGCGCTCTTGCGCCACCACCTCGCCGCCCAAGCGCTCAATCACCGCTTTGGCGGCAGCCAGGTTGGCCTTGCCGTAGTCGTCGTCGTGAACGATCACGGCCACGCGTTTGGCCTTGAGCGACTTGACGGCGAACTCAGACAGGGCCGCGCCGTAAACGCGTTGGGTGCCTTGGAAGGAACCAAACATGTAACGGGTGGCGGGGAAAACCGCGTTGTCACCGGCGGCATTGAGCATCACAAAGGGGACTTTTTCACGCTGGATGTACTCTTGAGCGGCGGCGATGGCCGCGGTGCAAGAACCGCCATGCAAGATGAACACGTTGTCGACCGTGATGAGTTTTTTCACCACGCCGACGAGCTCATTGCCGGTGCATTTGTCGTCCTCGATCACCAAGCGAATTTTTCGGCCATGGATGCCACCCTTGGCATTGATGTCGTCGTACAGCATCTTGGCGGCATTCAGCGGGTCTACGCCATAAGCCACCAAGGGGCCCGACAAGGGGGCAAACAGACCGATCACGATTTCGTTGTTGCTCACCCCGGGCGTCTGGGCGTGGAGCATGGGGGCCATCAAGCTGGCGGCAAAAGCACCGATCAAGCGGCCTAAGCCCTTGGATTTCCATAAATTCATGGTGTGTTCTCCAATAATGGTTCTGGTTGTCGGTCTTTGTGGGCGCGACCGTTGACGCTCTGGGTTCGTTGGGCCAACGAGGGGTCGGAGTCCACAACAAATTCGGCATTGGCCAAGATCAGATCGGCGGCATCGGCCAAATCGCTGCGGATGGCATCAGCGGCCACCGCCGCGTCGCGCCGGCGCAATGCCTTGATCACTTGGGTGTGGTTGTCTTGGGCGTTCAAGGTGCCGTACTTGGTGAAAACGGCATTCAAAAAAGGCCCGGTTTGCAGCCACATCGATTCAACGATGGGCAGAATTTCCATGGTGTGCGCGGCTTGGTAAATGCTGAAATGAAAACGGTGGTTGGCGCTCAAATAACCGCGCACATCGTTTTGCAGCACGGCCATTTGCATGTCTTCGTTGATCGACTCAATGTCGCGCAACAGCTCAGGGGTGAGCACCGCACAAGCGCGCTCGGTGAGCACCGACTCCAAGTACATGCGCACCTGCAGCAGCTCTTGAAACCGTTGGCGGCTCATTTTTGGGATGCAAAACGACCGGTTGGGCAGCAGCTCCAGGCCGCGCTCGGCCACCAGCCGCTTCATGGCGTCGCGCGCGGGCATCAGGCTGGTGCCAAAGCGGTCGGCGATGCCCCGGGTGGAGAAAACCTGTCCCGGCACAAAGTCGCCCATGATGATGGACAGCCTCAGTGACTCGTAAATTTCGTTGTGCAGGTTTCTCACAGGCATGGCATGGGGCGTGTGTGGCGCGCAGGCAAGTTTTGCAAAATGATTGATTGTTATAACAGTCAAAAAAATGGTAGCACGGGCCTGACCCATGCCATTGCGTGTTTACCCTTGGCCGCTGTCGCGGCCAAGCTCAGAAACCGACGTTGTTGCCGCCTTTGAGTTGCAAAATCTCGCGCGCTTCGTCGGGGGTGGCCACTTCCAAAGACAAGCCTTCCAGGATCGAGCGAATGCGCTTGACTTGGGTGGCATTGGTTTGCGCCAAGGTGCCGGGTGCGTCCCACAGTGAATCTTCCAACCCCACGCGCACATTGCCACCCATGATGGCCGACATGGTGGCGGTGGGCATTTGGTGGCGGCCCGCGCCGAGCACCGACCACACATAGTCGTTGCCAAACAAGCGGTCGGCGGTTTGTTTCATTTGCATCACGTGCTCGGGGTGGGCGCCAATGCCGCCCAAGATGCCAAACACCGATTGGATGAACAGCGGGGGTTTGACGATCATGCGTTCCAAAAAGTGCGCGGCCGTGTACAAGTGACCAATGTCATAGCACTCGATTTCAAAGCGGGTTTGGTTGGCACTGCACGACTCGAGGATGTATTGGATGTCCTTGAAGGTGTTGCGAAAAATGCGCCCATCGGACTCGGCCAAGTAGGGCACTTCCCAGTCGTGCTTCCAATTTTTGTAGCGCCCGACCATCGGGTGCAGGCCAAAGTTCATCGAGCCCATGTTCAGCGAGGCAATCTCAGGTTTGAGTTGCAAAGCGGGTTGCAAGCGTTCTTCGATGCTCATGGTCGAGGCGCCGCCCGTGGTGAAGTTGAGCACCACATTTGAGTGGGCTTTGATCACCGGGGCAAATTCATGGAAATATTTGGTGTCTTGGGTCGGTTGACCGGTGATCGGATCGCGGGCATGCAAATGCACGATGGAGGCACCCGCTTCGGCCGCCCCAATGGCCGCATCGGCGATCTCTTTGGGTGTGATCGGCAGGTGCGGCGACATGGTCGGCGTGTGGATGGAGCCTGTCACCGCACAGGTGATGATGACTTTGCGCTTGGGTCTGGATGCCATGGTGAACTCCTGAGTGAAGGGTGGCGACCAGGTGCGCTGACAAAGACGGGTGTTTACCGGGTCGAATGCCTTGTTATATCACTCAGGTGGTGGGTCTCAGGGCTGGGACATACCCTGAGCATGTGCCTTGGGCGACGCATGCGTGCCCCTGGCGCTCCCGCACCCGAGCTGGCGCGGTCGCGGGGCGGGTGGTGAGGTTCAGTCGATCTTGGCGCCCGAAACCTCGATCACACGTTTCCATTTTTCCGACTCGCGCTTGATGCGGGCCGCCAATTGCTCGGGCGTTTCCACCACCGGCAAGATGCCCATGCCCACAAAGCGGTCGTGGACCTCGGCCGAGCGCAACACGGTGGCCAGGTCGCGGTTGAGCCTGTCGATGATGGCTTTCGGTGTGCCGGTGCGCACCGTCATGTAATTGACGGTGGAGGATTCAAAACCGGGCAAGCTGTCGGAGATGGGGGGCACCTCCGGCAGGATGGGGCTGCGCTCGTGGCTGGACACGCCCAGCGCAATCAACTTGCCCGATTTGATGAAGGGCAGCAAGGTGACCAGGCTGTCGATGGTCATTTGCACTTGACCTGACATCAGGTCTTGCAAAGCCGGGCCCGTGCCTTTGTAGGCGATGTGGCTGATGTCCAAGTTGGCCATGCTTTTGAACAACTCGCCCCCCAGGTGCGAGCTGGTGCCAATGCCCGAGCTGGAGAAGTTGATCTTGCCGGGGTTGGCTTTGGCGTATTGGATGAAGTCCTTGGTGTTTCTGGCCGGCACGCTGGGGTGGATGGCCAGCACATTGATCAACTGCCCAATCATGGCCACCGGCGCCAAATCGGCCATGGCGTCGTAAGGCAGCTGTTTCATCAAATAGGGGTTGGTGATTTGCGGCCCAATGGTGGTGTAGAGCACGGTGTAGCCATCGGGTTTGGATTTGGCCACGATGTCGGCCCCAATCACCGCCCCAGCGCCCGGTTTGTTGTCAATCACCACGGTTTGCCCCAATTGCTTGGAAAAAGGCTCGGACAAGGTTCGGGCCATGATGTCGGAACCACCGCCGGGTGCAAAGGGCACCACCAGGCGGACAGATTGTTGGGGGTAGTTTTGGGCCAGCACCCACGGGGTGCTCAATAAAGCCAATACTGCCAAACCGTTTTTGAGCCAAGAGGGACGTGCCATGGTGAAGGGATCCATTTTAAAAATCAATCGTGCATGAACTTGGACAGGCCGTAATAGCGCATCACATCGGCCATGCGTTGGGGGTCAGGTCGGGCATTGGCCCAGCCACGGCGGCTCGGGGCCAGGCCGGTGCTGCGGCGCAGCTCCACCTGGGCTTCGGTCATTTTGAGGGTCAGCCCCAGGCTGTCGATCACCGGCACATCTTGGAAGCGCTGAATGCCTTCGCTGGCCAGCAGCAAATTCAAAGGCATCTCACCAGGGATGATGGCATGGGCACCCGCATCGACCAGTGGTTGGGCCGTTTTGCGAAATTGATCGATCACTTTGCCGGGGCTGTCAAAGCCGGTCATCACATCTTCAAATGACAAGCCCGTGGGCAAGATGCCAGCGCAACGGTCTTCCATGCGGTACTGCGCCATTTGCAAACGGTAGGCCGGTGCCAAGCGCTCGTTGAACAGCAACAATCCAAAACGCTCGCCCAAACTGTGGGTGGCCAAGTAGCAGGTTTCGGCGCA
Organism: Comamonadaceae bacterium; assembly: GCA_947448885.1. Lineage (GTDB taxonomy): Bacteria > Pseudomonadota > Gammaproteobacteria > Burkholderiales > Burkholderiaceae_C > Limnohabitans. Next base: position 63,855 of record CANFPJ010000005.1, on the reverse strand, counting down.
ACCCACCACCGGGATGTCGACCATGCTGCGCATTTCGCGCAACAGGGGGTCGATGGTGGTGCACACGGCAAAGCCGTCAAAGCCTTGGGTTTGGGCGCTCCACACGCTGCCCAGCCATTGCAGGGAATGCATGGAAAACAAGGCGTTGAAGGTGATGTCCCCGCCGGGGTAATCGCTGGGATAGGTGTCGATGGCCAGGCCATGCACCACCACCTCGGTGTCGGCATGCACGATTTTTTTGGCATGCGCTTGGATGCGTTCGCGGTAGGCCGGCAACACGTCCAAGACCGTCATGCTTTGGTGCCAAATGCGCATGCCCATGTGTGCCTTTGCGGTGGTGAGGTGAGAGGGGGGGCAAGGCGGGTTATTCGGCTTTGATGCCAATCGCTTTGACAATACCGGCCCAGCGCTCGCGCTCGGCCTTCATGAAGGCGGCAAAGGCAGCGGTGCCCATGCCGCTGTCGGCGATCGAGCCCAGCGAGGCCAGGCGTTGCACCACTTCAGGTTGGCGCAGCAGGGCTTGGATGTCGCGGTTGACGCGGGTCACCACCTCGGCCGGGGTGTTGGCCGGTGCGAACAAGCCATTCCATCCCGCGTATTCAAATCCCGTGAAGGTATCTGACAGGCTGGGCACTTGGGGCAAATTGGGCACGCGCTGCGCGGTGCTCACCGCCAAGGGTTTGATTTGGTTGTTGGCGATGTAAGCGCTCAAGGCGGCATCGGGCAGGCAAATGAGGTCAATGCGACCGCCCAAGACGTCTTGAATCGCCTCGGGGGCTTTGTTGTAAGGCACGTGGGTGAGGCGGATGCCAGCCATGGCGGCCACGGTATCGGCCAACATGCCTGAAAAAGTCTTGGGCCCTTCGGTGGCGATGGTGAGCTTCTCGGGTTGGGCCTTGGCCCGGGCGATCATGTCGGCCATGCTTTGGATGCCGGTGCTGGGTTGCGCGGCCAACACAAAGGGGCTGCGACCGAACAGGGCCACGGGGATGAAGTCTTTTTCCAAATCAAAGGGCAAGGTTTTGAAGGTGAAGCCATTGGTCACCATGGCGGCCGTGGTGGCGTAAAAAAAGTTGTAGCCATCGGGGGCCGAGCGCGCTGCGGCTTGGGTGCCAATCACGTTTTGACCACCCGGGCGGTTTTCCACCACCACGGCGCTGCCCCAACTGCGGGCGAGTTGATCGGCGATGTAGCGCGCCAAGATGTCTGGGCCCGCACCGGCGGGTTGCGAGACGATCCATTTGATGGGGCGATTCGGCCAGGGGCCGGTTTGCGCCATGACCGGCCACGCCAAGCCAGCGGCCAGGCCGCCGGCCGCGCAAGTGAGGAGTTGGCGGCGTTGTGCTTGGTGGGTCATGGGTGTCTCCGGTCAGTGTGGTTTTGAAAAAGCATGAATCTCATCGAACAAGGCTTGCAGGCTGGGGTCATCGTGGGCCACGCCGTACACCACATGGTCAGGGCGCACCAGCACGGCATGGGCTTGGTGCTTGGCCAACCAGTTGGCCAACACCGCATCGGCCTCTTGCCAGGGGCCTTGTCCCAATTGCCATTGGGCCATGCCCGACGGACGGCATTGTGCAGCGGTGGACAGCAAGCTCGCGGGTGCTTGGGCCGACAGCAGCAGCCGCCAACCGCAACCCAGCCAGTGGTCCATGCGTTGGCGTTGTGCGCCGCGCACCAACCACGGCTGCGGGCACAGGGTGCCCACCGCCGCATGCGATTGCGCGCTGAGCAAGCCCCCGCGCAGGGCCGGTTGCACGTCTTGGCGCGGGGTGCGCTGCACTTGGCCTTGGCAGGCTTGCAGCAATTGCTGGTCTCGCGCACGCGCCTTGGCGGGGTCGCGCTCGGCGATCAACTCACCAATGTGTTTGATGCGGGTGGTCAGCTCGCGCACATGGGCCTGGCGTTCGGTGCCATAGGTGTCAAGCAAAGCGTCGGGGGCATGGTCTTGCAAACACGCTGCGATTTTCCAGCTGAGGTTGACCACATCGCGCACGCCTTGGCACATGCCTTGGCCCAAAAATGGGGGTTGCTGGTGGGCGGCATCGCCCGCTAAAAACACCCGACCTTGGCGCCACTCGCGCGCCACCAAGGCATGAAAGCGGTAGCTGGCTTGGCGCCACAGTTGGCCGTCTTGGGGGGTGATCCAGCGCGACAGCAAGCGCCAGGTGCCCTCCGGGGTGGCCAGCTCTTGCGGGTCTTCGCCGGCATTGATGGAAATTTCCCAGCGCCGGTGATGCCCGGGGCCAATTAAAAACGTGCTGGGCCGCGTGGGCTCGCAGTACTGCACGCTGACCTGTGGCAGCTTGGCCAAGCCTTGGGGGTTGATCAAGGTGTCGACCACCAACCAGGCCTGGTCAAACCCCAGGTCGATCAAGCCCATGCCGAGTTGTTCGCGCACCCGGCTGGAGGCGCCGTCGCATGCGATGGCGTAGCGCGCTTGCACCACGCTGTGTGCGCCTTGGTCGTTGGTGATGGACAGTTGCACCCGGTCGGTTTGGTTTTCCACGCGCTGCACGCTGTGGCCCAGGGCCAAGGTGAGGTTGGGCATGCCGGCAATCAACTGGCGCAACAAGCGCTCCAAGGCGGGTTGGTTGAACACCACCGACGGGTGGTGGCCCAAGGGATAGGGCGGGGCGATGGTGGACATGCACTTGATGAGTTGGCCGTCCACGCCATAAAACTCGGAGTCGGTGAAGGGCTCCATGTGCGCTTGCATGGCCCCGTCAATCCCCAATTGCTGCCACACGCGCAGGATTTCGTGGTCCATGGCAAACGCGCGCGGCTTGTCATAAATGGCCTGCGCGCTGTCGCCGACCCACACCCGCAGGCCGCGTTGCCCGAGCAAGGCGGCGGCAGCAGCGCCACTGGGGCCGCAGCCCACGATGGCCACGTCATACAGGGGCGGGGAGGGTGGTTTCAAAACAGTCATGTCGCGTTCAAGGTCGGTGCCGATCGGGCCGCGCAGCAGAGGGTGGCTTGGCCTTCAGACCGGCGCAAACAACACCGCGCGTTGGGCCTGCTTCAAGGCGTCGCTGGGGGGCTTGGAGATGCCCCATTGGTCGACCCGCCCGGTGGGCCACTTCCAGTCATCGGGCTGGCCGGCGGTGTAGCTGTCGTCGATTTGCTGCACCTCAGCCGTGTACTCGACCACGATGCCAAACGGGCCGATGAAGTAATTGAAGGCGTTGTTGCCGGGGCCGTGGCGACCGGGGCCCCACTCGATGGGGTGGCCGGCGTCTTTGAGCCGACCGCCGCCGCGCATGACCGATTCGAGGTCGGGCATCAAAAAAGCAATGTGGTTGAGCGCATCGTTGTCGGTGTCGCCAAAAGCGATGCTGTGGTGGTCGCTGTTGCAGCGCATGAAGGCCATGATGCGGGTGCGGTCAGAGAGTGAAAAATCCAGCACCTGCTCTAAAAATGTTTGGCTGGCGGGCACATCGTGGGTGTTGAGCACGGCGTGCGCCAAGCGGATCGGTTTGTCGGCCACCTCGGCACCCTGGGGGTGGGTGGTGTCGCCATGCACCAGTTGGTAAACACGGCCATGCCCATCGACCACGCTCAGGCCCACACCACCCGCCGGGTCAGCCAAAGCGGCCACCGGCCCCAGCACTCGGGCCCCGCCTTGGACAGCGGCCTGCGCTGCTTTCTCCAAGGCCTGGGCGCTGTGGACCCGCAAGCTCACATGGCGCACCGAGGCCGGGCCGGGGTGGGCATGGAGCGATATCAAATGGTGGTCTGTGCCGGTGCCGCGCAGATAAGTGCCAGCTGGGCCTTGCGCCACCGCATCCAGGTGCCAGACCTGTGTGAAAAAAGCCTGGGCCACGGCCAGGTCGGGGACGTTGAGGGCGACACTGCGCAAATGGCTGACGATGGACGAGGCGTGGGTCATGGTGGGGTGGGGCAGTTGGGTCAGAGGAAAAGAGGGGTCAGTCGTTGCTTTTGATTTTGGCGCTTTCGGCCACGGCACCCCATTTGGCCAGATCGGCGGCCAGCAACTTGGCCAAGTCTTCAGAGCTGGCCGGTGTGGCGGTGACTTGGCTGGTGGCCATTTGCGCCGCCACTTCGGGCAATTTGAGGATGCGGTGCACTTCGCTCTCGAGCCGCTTGACCACCGCCATGGGGGTTTGGGCCGGGGCAAACAAACCTGCCCAGTAGCGAAATTCCAATTGCGGAAAACCCAACTCGGCCATGGTCGGCACCTGTGGCAGGTTGGGCAAGCGGGTGGGCGATGTGACCGCCAAGGCACGCAACTGGCCCGAGGCGATCAAGGCCGATGCTGGGCCGGTATCGACCATCGACATGACCAAATCTCCGGCGATCAAAGCGGTGATGGTTTCGCTGGTGCTTTTGTATTGGATGAACTCACCCGGCGTGCCGGTTTGCAAGCGAAACAACTCGCTGGCAAATTGAAACGCTGGCCCCGAGCCGCCATAGTTGGCTTTGTCGGGGTTGGACTTCATGAACTTCACCAGGTCGGGCAAGCTGGGGATGCCTTGCTTGGCATTGACCACCAGCAGCAAGGGGAAGCTGGCCACCAATGACACCGGCACAAAGTCTTTGGTCGGCGAGTAGCGCAGCTTGGGCGTCAAGATGGGCGTGAACACCATGTTGCCAATCGGGGCCATCAACAAGGTGTGGCCGTCGGCGGGGGACTTGGCCACGCCATCGGTGGCAATGATGCCGCCGGCACCGACCCGGTTTTCCACCAGCACCGGCTGACCCAAGGGACCCGCCAAACGCTGGCTGAGCAAACGCGCCAAGGTGTCCATGCCACCGCCTGCGCCTTGGCCGACGACGATGCGCACGGTTTTTTGCGGAAACTCTTGCGCCTGGGCCGCTCCCAGGGCCAGCGCCATCAGGCCAAGCACACAGGCCCGCAGGCCTGGGGCGAGGAATTGCAGCTGGCGCCAAACAGGCCGAACAATGGGCTGGGGGGAGGTCATGGGGAGGCCTTTGGGACAAATGCAATCGCAGCGGGGCTGCGCGGCAGGCAAAGTGTTTTTGTATATTACCCCATGCTTTTTTCAGGCGACATCACACCATGCACATCCCCAACCCCGCCAACCCCGTGATCGATTTTCACGTTCACATGCTCAACGCGGAGGTGTTTGAGGCGTCCACCAACCGCACGGTGTTCACCGGTTTTGGGGCCACCCCGACCAAGGCGCCGCGCCCTGGGGCACAGTCCTTGATCGAGCGCATGTTCGACCCGGCCTTGGTGCTGGCCGACATGGACCAACGCCGGGTGGATGTGGCAGTGATCAGCTCCAGCACGGTGCTGCAAGGCAGTTCTTGGGCCGATGCCGACACCGATCTGGGCTTGTGCCAACGCTGCAACGACCAGGCCGCCGATTGGGTGGCCCAACACCCCCAGCGGTTTGTGGGCAGCATGGTCTTGCCCCTGCAAAACCCAGAGCGCGCCTTGCTGGAGTTGGCGCGTGCCCACGACCAACTCGGCCTGCGCGTGCTCAACCTGTCGTCCAGTTACCAAGGGGTTTATTTGGGCGACCCGGTGTTTGCGCCGTTTTGGGACGCGGTGGCCGAGCGTGGCTTGGTGGCTTGGGTGCACCCGGAAGGGGTGCGTGACCCCTGGTTCCAGCGCTATGCGCTGTGGAACTCGCTGGGCCAGTCGATCGAGGAGACCAAGTGCATGGCCTCGCTGATGTACGAGGGTGTGATGACCCGCCACCCGCATCTGCAAGTGGTGATGGCCCATGGTGGGGGTTACTTCCCGCACTACATGGGCCGCTTGGATCGCAACACCTTGAACCGGCCCGACACGGTGCGCCACATGGACGGGCTCACCCCCAGCGCCATGCTGCGCCGCTTCCATTACGACGCGTGTGTGTACGACCCAGCGGTGCTGCAAGTGCTGATCGCCCGGGTCGGTGCCGACCGCTTGGTCTTGGGCAGCGACTACCCGGTGGGCGAAAAAGACCCGCTGGCTTGGCTGCAAGAAGCCGGTGTGCAAGGCGCTGACTTGCAGGCCATTGCCGGGGGCAATGCAGCGCGTTTATTGGGTTTGGTGCATGCCTAACGCTGGCGCGGGTCCAGGGCGTCGCGCAAACCATCGCCCAAAATATTGAACGACAGCACCAGCAAAAAGATCGATGCACCGGGCCAAATGGCCATCCAAGGCGCTTGCTCAACATAGTTTTTCGCGGTGTTGAGCATGCTGCCCCAACTGGGTGCGGGCGGCTGCTGGCCCAAGCCCAAAAACGACAAACTGGCTTCGGCAATCACCGCCGAGGCAATCGCCAAGGTGGCTTGCACCAAGATCGGCGGCAAGGTGTTGGGCAGCACATGGCGCAGGGCAATGCGCCACGGTGGGTTGCCCACAGCGCGGGCGGCTTCGATGTAGTCCTCGACCTTGACTTGCATCACCTGGCCACGGGTCAAGCGCACAAAAATGGGTGCGGCTGAGACGCCAATGGCCATCATGGCGTTGCTGAGACTGGGGCCCAAAAAGGCCGCCAGGGCAATCGCCAAAATCAAAAAAGGACAGGCCAAAAACGCATCGGTGATGCGGGCAATCACCATGTCCACCCAGCCGCCCACAAAGCCGGCCAGCAAACCCAAGGGCACACCGATCAGCAGCGAGATGGACACCGACACCACGCCGGCCAGCAAGGACGCTTGGGTGCCCCAGACCACGCGGGCAAACACGTCGCGGCCAATCTCATCGGTGCCAAACCAATGTGCAGCGCTGGGGGCTTTGCGGATCGCGCCCCAACTGGTGGCGATGGGGTCTTGCAAACCCAACCAGGGGGCCAACAAGGCCATCAGGGTGAACATCAGGACCACGCCCAGGCCCCACATGGCCGCGCGGCGACGACGCAGGCGCCGCCATGCCGCCAGCCAGGGGCCGGGTCGTGCAGCGGGTGCTGGGGTGCTCAAGTGGGCGCTGGGTGACAGGGCGGTGCTCATCGGCGCAAACGGGGGTTGACCCAAAAGTAAGCCAAGTCGGCCAGCAGGTTGAGCAGGATGTAGGTGGAGGCGGTGAACAGCACCACGCCTTGCACCACCGCGTAGTCGCGGTTGAACACCGCGTCGACGATCAGCTTGCCAAAGCCGGGGATGGTGAACACCTGCTCGGTCAGCACCGCGCCTGAGAGCAAGGTGCCCAATTCCAAGGCGCCCAGGGTGATGATGGGGGTGAGCGCATTGCGCAAAGCGTGTTTGATCACCACGGTGCGCTCGCTCAAACCTTTGGCGCGGGCGGTGCGCACATAGTCCGAGGACATGACTTGCAGCATGGCGCTGCGGGTGTGGCGCATCAGCACCGCGGCGATGGCGTTGCCCAGCACAAAAGCGGGCATGGCCATGGCGGCCAAATTGCCCGCCAAGTCTTCAAAGGGGCTGACATAGCCCGAGGCGGGCAGCCAGCCCAGTTGCACCGAAAACAGCATGATGAGCAAAATGCCCAGCCAAAAATTCGGCGTGGACAGGCCCCACAAAGCGAACAAGTTGGCGCCGTGGTCCCAAGCGCTGCCCCGGGCCACCGCCGACACCACCCCGGCCGGGATGCCAATCAGCACCGCGACCATAAAGGCCAGCACCGCCAGCTCCAGGGTGACGGGCAGTTTTTGCAAGATCAAGTCCAGCACCGGCAATTGGGTGCGCACCGACTCACCCAGGTCGCCTTGCACCACCCCCCACACCCAGTAGCCATAGCGCACGGGCAAAGGCTCGTCCAGGTGCAGCTTGGCCTGCAGGTAGGCGATCACCTGGGGGTCCTGGTCCTCGCCGGCCAAAATTTTGGCCGGGTCACCGGGCAGCAGTTGCTGCAGCCCAAAGATGAGCATGGACACCAAGACCAAGGTGGGCAACAAACTGGCCAGGCGGCGCAGCAAAAAGGCAAACATGGTTCAGGCTGGCGGGTGCGTGCGGGTGGCTGTTCAGGGGGCCATCTTCAGGCCGGTCACGCGCAGCAGACCATCGGGGATCTGGCGCACGCCACTCAATTTGCCGTTGAAGGCCCACAGCCAGTTGCGGTGGTAGAGGTAAATCACTGGCCGCTCCTTGAGCACTTGGGCGGCAATTTGCTCAAACAGTTTTTTGCGCTGGGCCGGGTCGCGCACGCTGCGCGATTGGTTGATCAAGGCGTCGGTTTCGGCGCTGCAGTAACCGGCGTAGTTCAGGGGCTGCTTGCACGCATGAAAGCTGTAGAGGTTGCCATCCGGGTCGGGGCGACCGCTCCAGGCCAAGGCATAGGCGTCGAACTCGCCCTTGTCGGCCATGTTCAGCGAGGTGGCGAATTCGGTCGACTGGATCTTCACGTCAAAACCGGCATCGCGGGTCATGGCCTGGATCACCAAGGCCATGCGTTGCGCGTCCGAGGTGGTGGGCGTCATCAGCGTGAAGCTGGGGTTGATGACCCCAGCTTGTTTCAGCAAAGCGCGGGCTTTTTCAATGTCGCGCTTGGGCATGGGCATGTTTTTGGCGTAGTAGGGGTTGTTCGGGGCCACCCATTGGTTGCCCACGGTGGCCTCGTTGTCCATCACCACCTGGGCCAGGCCTTGGCGGTCGAGCGAGAGCTCAAAGGCTTCGCGCACCCGGGCGTCGCGCCCCAAGGGGTTGTTTTTGGCGCGGTCGCTTTTGCCGACGTTGATGGTGATGCCCTGGTAGCCAATTTCGGTGATGCGAGCGGTTTTGAATTTCTTATCCGCTTGCAGTTTTTCCATGTCGTTGGTGGCCACGCGTTCAATGAAGTCCAGTTGCCCCGACTTGAGGTTGGCCAGGCGCACGGTGGCGTCAGGGATGGGGGTGTAGGTGACCTTGTCGAAGTTGACGGCGGCTTTGTTCCAGTAGCCGGCGTATTTTTCGAGGACGATGCGGTCTTGCGCCACCCGCTCGACAAATTTAAAGGGGCCAGAGCACACCGGCGCCGTGCCAAATTTGTCACCCGCCGCTTGCGCTGCTTTGGGCGAGACCATCATGCCAGCGCGGTCGGTGAGTTGGGCCAACAAGGGCGAGAATGGCGCGGTGAGGTTCAAACGCACCGTTTGGGCGTCCACCACATCGACGCTGCTGACCGGGGCGAGTTCGCCACGGCGGCTCGAGCCCGCCAGGTTTTTGTGCCGATCGATGTTGAACTTCACCGCAGCGGCATCCAGCTTTTCGCCGTCGTGGAAGGTCACCCCGGTGCGGATTTTCAAGGTCAGGCTTTTGTTGTCGGCAGACCATTCGTGGCCGGTGGCCAATTGCGGCACGATGTTGAGTTTTTCATCCACATCAAACAGCTTGTCGCAGAGGGCAGAAAACACGATGCGGCCGACAAAACTGCGCGCCAAGGTCGGGTCCAACACATCGGGGTCTTCGGCCAGGCCAATGCGCAGGGTTTGGGCCGATGCACTGGCCGCGCTCAACGCCAAACAAGTGCCCAACCAGGCCAGGGAAATCATTTTTTTCATGCGGGGTTCTCCAAAGTGAAAAGGGTTCAAGGCCGTGGGGCATTGTTGGGTAAAAAAGCAGACTGCAATTGTTGCAGGCGCCACTGGTGGGCCGTCAACATGCCAGGGCCGGTGGCCACGGGCTGGGCTGGCAAGTCGCGCCACAGGTGACAGGCCACGGCGTGTCCATCAACCACGGCCAGGGGCGGCACGCTGTGTTGGCACGCGCTTTGGGCATGTGGGCAACGGGTGTGAAAGTGACAACCCGAAGGTGGGTTGATCGGGCTGGGCACATCGCCGCTGAGCAAGGGGCGCACCCCCACTGGGTTGGGCACGGGGCGCGGTATCGCCCCCAGCAAGGCCTGGGTGTAGGGGTGGCGCGGGTGGGCAAACAAGGCCTGGCTGTCGGCGATTTCCACCACCCGGCCCAGGTACATCACGGCGATGCGGTGCGCCACATGCTTGACCACGGCCAGGTCGTGGGCGATGAACAAATACGCCAGCCCGAATTGGGCTTGCAAATCTTGCAGCAAATTGATCACCTGGGCTTGCACCGACACGTCCAAGGCCGACACCGCTTCGTCGCAGACGATGAGTTCGGGCTCCACCGCCAAGGCGCGGGCAATGCCAATGCGCTGGCGTTGCCCGCCCGAAAACTCATGCGGATAGCGCTGGGCGTGTTCGGGCGCCAGGCCCACGGTTTTTAAAAGCTCTTGCACCCGCTCGGTGTGGCGGCCGACGTGCAGGCCATGCAGATGCAGTGGCTCGGTGAGCGACTGGGCCACGGTCATGCGCGGGTTGAGCGATGCGTACGGGTCTTGAAAGATGATTTGCATGGCCCGGCGTTGCCCGCGCAACGCAGGCCCACTGAGTTGGCCCAGGTCTTGGCCTTTGAAGCGCACTTCACCGCCGCTGGGCTCGATCAAGCGCAACACCAAGCGGCCCAAGGTGGACTTGCCACAACCCGACTCACCCACCACACCCAGGGTTTCGCCCGCACGGATGTGCAAGTCCACGCCATCGACCGCGCGCACCGCGCCCCGGGCACGGCCCCACAGGCCTTGGCGCACCACAAAGTGTTTGCGCAGTTGGCTCACGGCCAGCAGGGGTGGGGTGTCGCTCATGCCGTGGTTTCCTCGCGGGCCAACAAGGCCGCCGCATCGAGCGGCGCGCGCCAACAGGCGCTGGTGTGGTCAAGCCCCACGGATTGCAGTTCTGGTGCTTGGCTGTGGCAGCGTTCTTGCGCAAATGGGCAGCGCGGTGCAAAGCCACAACCCGCCGGGCGCTGCAAGGGGCTGGGCACTTGGCCTTCGATCGATGCGAGCCGGTGCTGGGCCAGGTCCAAACGCGGAATGGCGCCGAGCAGGCCGACGGTGTAGGGGTGTTGGGGGGTGTCAAACAAGGCCTGCACCGGGGCGCGTTCGACCACTTTGCCGGCGTACATCACCACCACCTCATCGGCCACCTCGGCCACCACCCCCAGATCGTGGGTGATGAGCACGATGGCGGTGCCCATGTCGCTTTGCAATTGCGCCATCAAGGCCAAAATTTGGGCTTGGATGGTCACGTCCAGGGCGGTGGTGGGTTCGTCGGCGATCAGCAAGCGCGGTTGGCACACCAAGGCCATGGCGATCATCACCCGCTGGCGCATGCCGCCAGAGAGCTGGTGCGGGTATTCGTGCAGGCGTTGTTCGGGGGCCGGGATGCGCACTTGGGCCAGCATCTCCAAGGCCCGTTCCCGGGCTTGGGCGCGGTCCATGGGCCGGTGGCGCAGCAAGGCCTCCATGATTTGGTCGCCCACGGTATAGGCCGGGTTGAGCGAGGTCATGGGCTCTTGAAACACCATGGCCATGCCGTTGCCGCGCAGGTTTTGCAGGGTTTCGTCGCTGGCCCCGACCAGCTCTTGGCCTTCAAAGCGGATGGAGCCTGCGCGGATGGCCCCTGCGGGTGCGCTGACCAAGCCCATGATGGACAGCGAGGTGACGCTTTTGCCGCAGCCCGACTCGCCCACGATGGCCAAGGTTTTGCCGGCATGGACTTCAAAACTCACCCCGTCCACGGCAGCGAACTCGCCCTCGTCGGTGGTGAAGCAGGTGCGCAGCCCGCGCACTTCCAGCAAAGCTGTCATGGTTTCAGCCAGGCGTCATGGAAAGCTTGCACGCGGGCTTCGATTTGTTGGCGATCGATCAAGCCCACCGGGTCGTGCCGACCGGCCAGGCAGGCCATGAAGGGCTGGTAGCGCTCCAGGCTTTTTTCATACAGGCGGTGCAATTCCACAATAGGCTCTTCATGGTCATCGACCCGCAGGTCGAGTTGGGGGTGGTCTTCGTCGGCATGGATGCGCAAGGCCGCGCCCTGTTTGCCACGCTTGTCGCCGCCAGCGGCTTCGCCAGCGGCCATGGCAGCCAGCAAACGCCGTGCCATGGGTTGGCCGGCGCTGGCTTGGTAGGCGCGGGCGGTTTCTTGCACCACTTCGGGGCCAGCGAGCATGTTGCCCGCGACGCTGAAGTCGTCAAAGCACAGGTGGCCGCACCAATCGATGCAAGCCGCACCGGTATGGGCCGCTGGCGCACCATGGGCAGGCAGGACATGACATTGGCGCTGGTCACGGCCGGCATCGGCGGCCGTGAGCTGGGCCAGCACGGCGTTGGGCGCCAGGCCTTGGGCCAGGGCATCGAGCCCGGCCGGGCCGTACAAGGGGTTCATCAAGGCTTGGGTGGCCACCGCCCCCACGCCACGGCGGGTGTGCACGCACAGGGCCCCCACGGCAAAGAATTTGGAGGCAATGGCCACGCCAAAGTGGCCTTGGGTGTCGCGGGCAATGATGGACCAGGTCATGGGAATCGGTGTGGAATGGCAAAGCCCAATGATGCCTGAGCGGCGTGTGAAAATGTCCCAGCCTCGGGAATGGCCCGTTGGTGCAGTTGGCATTGGAGTGCGCTTTGGAAGTTTCTTTTGAGCATGAGATTGAGTCTTTGCGTTTGGGCGAGGGCGACACCTTCCATGGCGAGGGCATCTTGGCCATCACCAAGGCCTTGCTGCAGTCGGGCGTGGCTTATGTGGGGGGCTACCAAGGCGCGCCGGTGTCGCATTTGCTGGATGTCATGGTGCAAGCCAAGACCTTGATGGCCGAGTTGGGCGTGCATGTGGAGGCCTGCGCCAATGAGGCCTCGGCCGCGGCCATGCTGGGGGCCAGCCTGCATTACCCCCTGCGTGGCGCGGTGACCTGGAAGTCGATTGTGGGCACCAATGTCGCCGCCGATGCGCTGTCCAACTTGGCCTCCCCCGGGGTTCTCGGCGGCACCTTGATGGTGGTGGGCGAGGACTATGGCGAGGGCGCCTCAGTGATTCAAGAGCGCACCCATGCCTACGCCCTCAAAAGCACCTTGTGTTTGCTCGACCCCCGGCCCGACTTGACCAAGATGGTTGAAATGGTCGAGCATGGTTTCGCCTTGTCAGAGGCTTCCAACATGCCGGCGATTTTGGAGTTGCGCATCCGCGCCTGCCACGTGCGGGGCAGCTTTGTCACCAAGGCCAACCGTTCTCCGGCCTTGTCGACCCGCGCCCTGATGGAAGACCCGGCGGCTTTTGATTACATGCGCCTGGCCCACCCACCGGTGACCTTTCGGCATGAAAAGCTCAAAACCCAAGAGCGCATCCCCGCCGCTTGCCGTTACATCGCCGAACACGGCCTGAACGAGCATTTTCCTGGGCGCCATGCCGATCTGGGCTTGGTCGTGCAAGGCGGTTTGTACAACGCCTTGATCCGCAGCTTGCAACAACTGGGCTTGGCCAATGCCTGGGGCGAGAGCGATATCCCGATCTTGGTGCTGAATGTCACCTACCCCTTGGTGCCCGACGAGGTGGCCGAGTTTTGTGCCGACAAACAAGCGGTGATGGTCATTGAAGAAGGGCAACCCGAGTACATCGAGCAAGACATCGCCACCCTGCTGCGCCGGCGTGGCCTGAGCACGCCCTTGCATGGGAAGGATTGGCTGCCCTCGGCTGGCGAGTACAGCGTGGAGGTGTTGTCCACGGGCTTGAGCACCTTTGCTCAGTTGTACCTGCCAACGTCGGTGGCCCACGAGGCCCACGACTGGTTGACCGCCAACCAACAGCGCCGTGCCGACGTGGCCGCCATGTTGGAGACCCCTCTGCCGGCCAGACCACCCAGTTTTTGTGTCGGCTGCCCCGAGCGACCGGTGTTCGCGGCCCTGAAATTGGCGCAACAAGACATTGGGCAGGTGCACATCGCCGCCGACATTGGCTGCCATGCCTTGGCCACCTTCGAGCCGTTTTCCAGCGGCCATTCCATCTTGGGGTACGGCATGAGCTTGGCCAGCCGCGCCGGGGTGTCGCCCATGATGCAACGGCGCAGCCTGGCCATCATGGGGGATGGCGGGTTTTGGCACAACGGTTTGCTCACCGGGGTGCAAAGTGCTTTGTTCAACAACGACGACGCGGTGTTGCTGATTTTTAAAAATGGCTACACCTCGGCCACGGGCACGCAAGACATCCACTCCACGCCCAGCGATGGGGCCAAGGCGCAAGCCTTGCAAAAGCAAGACAGCTTGGCCCACACCAACCAAACCATTGAAACCACCTTGCGTGGCATGGGCGTGCAGTGGATGCGCACCGTGCACACCTACGAGGTGGCACACATGAAACGCACCCTCAAAGAGGCCTTGACCCACGAGTTCACAGGGCTCAAAGTGATCATTGCCGAGGGTGAATGCCAACTCGAGCGCCAGCGCCGCATCAAGCCATGGATCGCCAAAATGTTGCGCGGTGGCGAGCGGGTGGTGCGCGTCAAATACGGTGTGGATGAAGATGTTTGCAATGGCGACCATGCTTGCATCCGCTTGTCGGGTTGCCCGACCTTGACCTTGAAGGACAACCCCGACCCGCTCAAGGTCGACCCAGTGGCCACGGTGATCGATGGTTGTGTGGGTTGTGGTTTGTGTGGGGCCAATGCCCATGCCGCCACCCTGTGCCCCAGTTTTTACCGCGCCGAAGTGGTGCAAAACCCCAAGCCCTGGGAACGGGTCTGGGCGGCTTTGCGCGCTCGCTTGGTGCGTGCCATGCAACCGGCTTGACACCATGAACACCCATCGACCGATTTCTTTGTTGTTGTGCGCCTTGGGTGGTGAGGGCGGCGGTGTCCTCAGCCAATGGCTGGTGGACGCCGCTCGCATCGCGGGTTACCCGGCGCAGAGCACCTCCATTCCTGGCGTGGCCCAACGCACCGGCGCGACCACCTATTACGTGGAAATTTTTCCGCAATCCCTGGCGCAATTGGGCGAACGCCGACCGGTGTTCAGCCTCAACCCGGTGCCGGGGGCTTTGGATTTGCTGGTCTCGTCCGAATTGCTGGAGACCACGCGCCAAATTGGCTTGGGCTATGCGTCACCCGATCGCACCCGGGTCATCACTTCCAGCGCCCGCAGTTTCACCACCCATGAGCGCATGCAGCTGGCCGATGGTCGGCGCGACAGCGCGCAATTGGTGGATGTGGTGCGCCGCTTCAGCCATGAACACCATGTGCTCGACATGGCCGGCATGGCCCAGCAGGCGGGCACGGTGGTCAGCGCGGTGATGTTGGGCGCGATCGCGGGCAGTGGCGTGTTGCCCTTTGAGCGCGCCCATTTTGAAGCCGCCATTGGACAAGGGGCCCAAGCGGCGGCCAGTTTGCGCGGCTTCGCCCTGGCGTTTGACGCGGTCAGCACCCCGCGCCAATGGGCCGAAGTGGCCGCGCAGGTGTTGCCCCCCGCCGAAACCGATGGGTTGAGCCCGGCGGACCAAGCTGCGGTGCAAGCATTTCCCGAACCCGCGCGCGCCATGCTGGCCCTGGGTTTGGCGCGGGTCATCGATTACCAAAACCGTGCTTATGGCCAGGTGTATTTGCGGCGCATGCGCCAGGTTTGGCAGGCCGAGGCCGCCAGCGATGCCAATGCCTTGCACGGGTGGGCGGTCACGCGCGAGATGGCGCGCTGGGTGGCTTTGTGGATGGCGTTCGACGACATCATCCGTGTGGCCGAATTGAAAAGCCGATCGACCCGTTTGCAGCGGGTGGTGAAAGAGGTGCGCGCAGGTCCCGACGATGTGCTCAAGGTGTATGACCATTTCAAACCCGGTGTGCCCGAATTTGCTGCCTTGTTGCCCAGTGCGTGGGCGCAGCGTTTGACCGCTTGGGACCGCGCGCGGGTGCTGCGCGGCCGCGAACCCTGGGCCTTGCCGTTGAAGATCGGCACCCATTCGGTGGTGGGCATGCTGGCCCTGCGCGGCCTGGCCAGTTTGCGGGGCTTGCGGGTGTATGGCCAGCGCTTTGCCCAGGAGCAATTGGCCATCGAAACCTGGCTGCAAGCGGTGGTGCAAGGGCTGGCGCGCGATTGGCGCTTGGGCCACGAATTGGCGTGTTGTGGCCAATTGATCAAAGGTTACGGCGCCACCAACGAGCGCGGCAAGTTGAATTTGCAGCACTTGGTGAACCATTTGGCGGTGTTGCCCGAGCCCCAAGCCGCGGCACAGGCCGTGGCCCAGGCGCGCACCGCCGCACTGCAAGACGATGCCGGCAAGGCCTTGGACCTGAGCTTGAGCGCCCATGGCGCACCGGTGCGACCCGTGCCTGAGCAACCCATCCGCTTCATGCGCAAGCCCGGCGCATCGGCGCCGCGCTGATCGCTGTGCCCACAACACGTCCTGGGCCGATGCCACACCACCATTTCACATCAGGAGATTTCTCATGCGTTTGTTTGTTGCCTCTCAACGTTTGCGCCGCCTCGTGCTCACAGCCATGTGCTTGGGTGGTTTCACCGTCGTGGGTCTGACGCAGGCCCAAAGCTGGCCGCAAAAACCCATCCGTGTGGTGGTCAATTTCCCACCCGGTGGCGCAGCCGATCAAATTGCCCGCGCCGTGGCCCAACCGCTGGGCGAGGCCTTGGGGCAAAGCGTGGTGGTGGAAAACCGCGCCGGGGCCAACGGCAACATTGGCGGTGAGACCGTGGCCAAGAGCGTGGCCGATGGCCACACCTTGCTGATGAGCTCTGGCGGCATGGTGTCTATCAACCCGCACCTCTACAACAAGATGCCGTTCGACCCGATGAAGGACCTGGTGCCGGTGGCCGCGGCGGCCCGCGTTTTGGTGTTTTTAGAGGTGCGCCCCAGCTTGCAAATCAACGACTTCAAAACCTTTTTGGACTTTGTCAAAGCCAACCCCGGCAAGCTCAGTTTTGGCTCACCTGGCAACGGCAGCTCGCCGCATTTGGCCGCCGAGATGATGAAGGCGCAATCGCAAACTTTTGCGGTGCATGTGCCTTACCGGGGTGCGGCGCCTGCCATGCAAGATTTGTTGGCAGGGCAAATCGACTTCATGTTTGACCCCGGCATTGGCTTGCAGCATGTGCGCTCGGGCAAGCTCAAAATGCTGGCCGTGGGCAGCCCCAAGCGTTCGCCTTTGTTCCCCGATGTGCCGACCTTGGATGAGCTGGGTTTGAAGGGTTTTGATGCCGATTCGTGGTTTGGTTTTTACGCCCCTGCGGGAACACCGCCCGAGGTGGTGCAAAGGCTCAACCGCGACATCAATGCGGCCCTGAACACCGCAGCGGTGAAAGACCGCATCCAGGCCTTGGGCGGGATTCCCGCACCCATGAGCTCGGCTGATTTTGGTCAAAGCGCCAAAACCGATAGCGAGCGCTTTGGCCAGTTGATCAAATCCCGCAACATCCGAGGGGACTGAATTGTCTGACGCCTCCACCCCCCGCACCACGGTGTTCACCATCCAGGTCGAGTTTGGCGACTGTGACCCGGCGCGCATTGTTTGGTTCCCCAATTTTTTCCGCTGGATCGATGCCTCGGCGCGCCACTTCTTTATCTCTGCGGGTGTGCCGCCCTGGCACGAGACGGCCGCCACCTGGGGCATCATTGGCACGCCCATCGTCAACACCCAAGCCAAGTTTGTGCAAACCAGCAGTTACGGCGACCGCTTGGACATCCACACGGGCGTGACCCACTGGGGCAACAAGAGCTTCACGTTTTTGCACCGGGTGATGCGCGACACCGAGTTGATCATGGAGTGCACCGAGGTGCGCTTGTTTGCCGGGGCCAAGGAAGGCAAAGTGCCGGGCATTGTGGGTTTGCCCATCCCCGACGAAGTACGCCGCTTGTGCCAGGCTTGATGCGGGCCCTCAGGACCCCCGCTCCACCACCAACCTGACGCCAGAACCTGGCCCATCAGGGGTGTGCCCGGTGGCGCCGATGGCCATTCGGCGATGAACTCGCTGGCGGGTGGTGCGCCCAAGCGTTCAGCGTGGCGCCACAGAGGGGCTGAGCGGCAAGTGGGGGTTGACTTGGGGCCGGTCGATGAATTGCAGCAAGGCCACGGCCACCTCGGGTCCTTTGTCTTCGGTCAAGCAATGGCCCGCCTGATGAATGATTTGGTGAGGTTGGCGTTTGGCGCCAGGCACTTGGTCGATGAACCAGTGTTGGCCACCATGGGTGAGGTGATCGCGGCTGCCAAACAAGGTCAGCAAAGGCTTTTGCCATGTGGTCATGGCCAGCCAGGCTTGGGTGACGTCGCTGTTTTTTTCTTGGCGCACATCCCATTGGTGCCAGCCACTGAGGTGGCGCACTGCAGCGAGCATGTGGCGCTGGGGGTAGGGGGCTGCGTAGGCTTGCAAGGTGGTGCTGTCGAGCCGACTTTGGCTGGCCCAGCGCACCACCCTGCCCAAGGGGTATACCGGGCTCCAGGCCGGCCACCGCGCGCCCAAGGCGGCAAACCGGCTGCGGCCACGCGGGTCCAGCGGCGAGCGGGTATTGCCCAAAGCCAGGCGATCGACCCGGTCAGCTTGCAACATGGCCAAGCGAAACGCCAGCAAGCCCCCCAAACCCTGACCAAAGAGGGTGGTGTGGTTCAGCCCCAAGTCTTGCATCCACTGGGACAGGCTTTGCAATTGCCCGTTCAGGCCATGAGCGGCGCGGTCGGGCGGTTTGTCTGAGCGGCCACAACCCAGCAGGTCGGGCACCAGCACGCGGTGACCCGCTTGCACCAGCCAAGAAACCACGTGGCGAAACACATAGCCCCAGGTGGGCAAGCTGTGCAACAACACCGTGGGTCGGGCCTGGGGCGGCCCTTCGTCAATGAAGGCCAGGGCTTTGCCGGGCGGGCCATGCCAATGGACGGGGTAAGGGTAGGCGTGCAGATCGGACAGGCCATCCAAAGCGTCGCTGGGGTTGGACATGGTGGCGCAGGGGGATGGCGGCGTCATGCCAGCGACAGGCCCGCCACAGCGGATGCGAGCCCGTTGTTCGGGTGGCGCATGGCCCGGGCCCAGGGGCGCCAGCGGGATGTCAGGGCTTGGAGATGGTGCGCCATTGGTCTTGGTGTTGCCCCAGCCATTGCAGGGCCAAGCCATCGTCGAATTGACGGGGGTGAAATTCAGCGCGGAAATAAGCCCGCCAATGGCTGGCCCCCCAGCGCAGCAACCCCTGGCGACCGAACAGCCAATGCTGAGCACCGCGCCAGGTGGCCACTTTGAACAGCTGGCCGTCGCGCCACAGGTGGTGCAAGGTTTGGCGCATCAGATCCAGGGCGAAATGCATCGACACCAGCCGCATCCAGCGTTTGCGCCACAGTTCATTGCCATCCAAAGCGCGGTACAGGTCAAAGGCGGTGCTGCGATGTTCCAATTCCTCACTGGCGTGCCACAACCACAGCTGGCGCATGCGCGCAGGGGCTGGTGCCAACACGCTGGGGTGATGCAGCAACCAGGCCGCAAAAATGGCCGTCAGGTGCTCGGTGGCAGCGGTCACGGCCACTTTGTGGCGCTTGTCGGTGAAGGCTTCCAAGCGCTTCAAGCGTTGGCGGATTCGCGGCGCCCAGCGGTTTTCATAGCCCATAGAGGCCAATTGCTGGTTGTACAAATCGTGCAAACGCCGGTGGGTGGCCTCTTGACCGACAAAACCTTGAATTTCGCGCGCCCAAACCGGCTGTTGGTCGGCCGGCAGTTGCGTCAAGCCCTCGCGCAAAGAATCGATGAAAAACTGCTCGCCCACCGGGAAGCTCATGGACAGGGCGTCGAAAAAAGCACTCAAAAAAACCTCGCCACCATTCCAATGCCGCGCCAAGGGCGGCTTCATGTCGATCAACAGGTGTCGGATGGTCAGGTCGTTCATGGGGCCTCGGGTTTGACCAGCGCATTTTGCCTGTCTGCGCTGGCCCCGGTGGTGTGGTTCGTGTTTGACCCGGCGCCAGGGGGGCTTTGGGGCCAGGCTTGTCATGCATTCCCATGCGGGGGCCGGCTCAGGTGCCGGGCTGCCCCAGGCCGGGTATTTTCAAAACCACCAATGCAGTGATGCACCTAAGTGATTGTAAACATTGGGATTCATTTCCCTTTTAAACCACATCTGGGCCCGCCATGACAAGGAAGTGGGGGGTTTTTTGACTAGAATCTTGCCCCAAGGAGCGCATATGTCTAACCCATCAGATTCACTGGAAAGCGTTGTCATTGGTGACGGCGTCGTCGTCAAAGGCACGTTTGTTGTCCCGTCCAAAGCCATCGTCAATGGCGTCATTGAGGGCGATTTGACCGCAGAAGAGGTGCTGATTGGCCCCACCGGCAAAATTTCCGGCCGCATTTCCGCCAAAGTGATTGACGTGCGCGGCGAGTTGCACAACACCATCATCAGCGAAAAAAGTTTGATTGTTCGCTCCACCGGCCGCATCGCGGGCAAGGTGCATTACTCTGAGATCGAGATCGAAAAGGGTGGTGAGATTGAGGGCAGCTTGAACCAAGGCGCGGAATACCCTTCGACAGCACCGCGCATCCCGCCGGTGTTTCCTGACACCCATAAATACTGACCCTTTCGGGTTTTTTGACTGTGTTCAAGCGAAGTCTCACGCTGACGTTGGGCCTGCCTGCCATGTTGCGGGCTGCTTGGACACGCGAGTACTTGGATGCCCGCATCATCCTGGAGCAAAACGCCGATCTGCGCTACCTCACCATCAGCGCCAAAATTCAGCGTTTGGTGGTCCGCTCTGGCTTGGTCTTGCTCGGGGTCGTCAGCACCCTGATTTTGTTTTTGACGATCACCAGCATCAGCTTGTTCATCAGTCGCGGCAAGCTGGAGCGCTCGCATGAGCAGGTCTACCGGGCTTTGCTGAGCAGCGCGGTCGAGGGTGAAAACGGTGAAAATTTTGACCTCGATGAGGCCCAAATGGTGGCCTTGGCCCAAACCATCCGCGACCGCGACATGAGCATCCGCCGTTTTGTGGACACCTCGATGGTGGCCGTCTCGCAAGAAAACGAGAGCATGAAAAACCAACTGGACTCTTCGGGTTTGACCGAAAAAGTCATCCGGGTGATTCAGCAAAACTCGGCCAATGGCGGTTTCAATTTGGGCGATAACCTCAATGCCAACCCCTTGTTGCGCGGCAAAGTGGCTGAAGAGTTGTCCAACAACCGCTCCATGCGCGAAGTCTTGTACGCCTTGCCCAACCGCATGCCGGTGTCCAATTACAGCGTCAGTTCAGACTTTGGCATCCGCAAACACCCGATCAGCGGCTTGTCCAACTTCCACACCGGTGTGGATTTGTTGAGCGAAACCGAGGACGACAATGTTCACCCGGTGAAACCCGGGATTGTGGTGTTGGCCAAATATCATCCACAATACGGCAATACCGTGGTGGTCAGGCACAGCAACGGCATTGAGTCTTTATATGGACATTTGGCCAATATGAAGGTGGATGTGGGCGATAAAGTGACCACCGAGACCGTTTTGGGTCGGGTTGGCAACACCGGTGTGTCCACTGGCAAGCACCTGCACCTGGAAATTCTCGTTGGCGGTTATCCTGTCAATCCCCAAAAAGTGATCCGAACTGCGCAATATGTTCAACAAATTCAAAACCAACCCTAGTGCACAGCCAGAAACTGTTGTGGCCGGCACCCCGGGGGTTGAGCCTGAGCCTCAACCAGTGGTTGAGCCGTTGGATGTGGCCCCGCCGTCTCCTCCCCCACCGACACCCGCACCCATTACCCAACCCAACCCAGCGCCGCAGCGCAACAGCATGATGGATATCATCTCCAACTCCACAGCCAAGCCCTCCATTTTGAGCGAGGGCTTCACGTTTCGCGGTGAAATAGCGGCCAAGGGCGCCATCCATGTGGAAGGCTCGCTCAATGGGCAAATTCAAGTCGATGAGTTGACCATTGGCTCACGCGGCCAAGTTGAAGGGGTGGTCACCTGCCAAAGCCTGCACATCAAGGGCAAATTCACCGGCACCGCCACCTGCAGCGAGCTGATCGTGACCTCATCGGCATCGGTGGATGGCCATGTGGTCTATCAGACCCTGTCGGTTCAAAAGGGTGCCTCGATCAAGGGCGAATTGTTGTTGGTCAAGTAAAGCCAAGCCGCCTCAGCCGCCATGAACGAGCCAGCAAGCCAGATCAATGGGGCTTTGCTGCGCCAACGGCGCGAAGCCAAGGGCTGGGCCCAAACCGATTTGGCCACCCGCGCATGTCTGTCGCTGCGCCAAGTTCGGCAAATTGAAGACGGCGGCAACAGCTCTTTTTACAGTGAATCGGTCAAAGCCACGGCGGCCCGAAAAATTGCCACACTGCTGGGGTTTCCAGCGGAAAGTGCATTTGTACAGGTCCAGGCCGATGCAGAGTCGCTCCCACCGCCTGCCGCCCCCCTGAACCCTTCAGGCACGGATCAGGCCCCCGCAGCGGTTGCTGCGCCAACGGCCCACCCCACGGCAGCGGCGGGTGCTGACCTGTCATCGGTCATGACCCACGTGGCCGTGGCCACTGCCGACATTGACCCCCCGCCACCCCAAAGTTTGTCCGGTGGTGGCGCTGAAGGGGAGTCTCGATCCAGCAGTTTTGTGTGGATCGCTTTGCTTGCTGTCGCGGTGGGCGCCGGTGTGCTGTTGATGCCCAAGTCCTCTGAGGTGCCGCAGGCCCCCAGCAGCATGACGGCACCGGTGGACCCCAACCCGCCGGCACCGCCCCCCATGGTCTTGCCCGCAGATGCCGTCGAGGCCTCGGGCAATGGGCCTTCGCCAGCACCCACCCATTCCGCCGCAGCGGGCCAGGTGACGCCTTCGCCCAGTGGGACCATCCCTGTCCAAACCCCGGCAGTCGCTCCAGCCATGGGGGCCGGCAAAACCCCCTGATCGAGGCCGCTTTGGCGCAACCCGGTGGGTGTTTGGTTGTGGGGTCTTGGGGCAAAAACGCTCGCACACCTGCAAGGCCCCTGGTTTAAAAAACCCCGGGTGGATCAGACGGTGGCGCCCATCTCCAAGGCCGTTTGTCGCGAAAATGTGCCCGAGGCGTCGCTGGGCAGCCCCAAGGGCCAACCTCCGGTGTGCTGGTGGGTCACTTGGACCAAGGCTTGGATCCAATCGGGGTGGTCGTTCAAGCACGGGATGTAGTGAAAGCTTTCCCCGCCTTCCTCCAGGAAGGCGTCGCACACCTCCATGGCGATTTCTTCCAAGGTTTCCAGGCAATCGCTGCTGAAGCCGGGGCACACAATGTCAATCCGCTTGGTGCCGTTTTGCGCCAGTTGGCGAACGGTGGGTTCGGTATAGGGCTCCAGCCATTTGGCCTTGCCAAAGCGGGACTGAAAAGTGACGCTGTATTGCCCCTTTGAGAGGCCCAATTGCTCGGCCATCAGGCGGGCGGTTTTGTGGCATTCGCAGTGGTATTTATCGCCCAACTGCAAGGTGCGCTCGGGCACCCCGTGAAAGCTCATCACCAAGTGGTCGCCGCGACCTTTGTCCGCCCAATGGGCCCGCACCGATTGCGCCAAGGCATGGATGTAAGCGGGGTGATCGTGGTAATGGTTGACAAAGCGCAACTCGGGAATGCTGCGGGTGCGCGCCGCCCATTGGTACACCGCATCGAACACACTCGCTGTGGTGGTGGCTGAATATTGGGGGTAGGCGGGCAGGATCAGCACGCGGGTGGCGCCATCTTGCTTGAGCGCTTCGAGTTGTTGGGCGATGGACGGGTTGCCATAGCGCATGGCGTAACGCACCAAGACCGCGCTGTCGGGGCCTTGCAAGGCCTGCGCCAGCAGTTGAGACTGCTTTTGCGTCCACACCTTCAGGGGTGAGCCGTTTTCGGTCCAAATGGCGGCGTATTTCAGCGCTGATTTTTTGGGGCGCACCCGCAAAATGATGCCGTGCAAGATGGCCAACCACAGCAGGCGCGGGATTTCCACCACCCGGGGGTCGCTCAAAAACTCGGCCAAATAGCGGCGCAAAGCTGCGCCCGTGGGGGCGTCGGGGGTGCCCAGGTTGCAAAACAGCACCGCGGTGCGGGCGGGTTGACCATGGCGAAATGGGGGTTCGGCGGCAAAGCGCGGGGAAGCAGGCATGCGGTATTCTCGCTCACCCATGAACACACCCGCCCCCCACCCCAGCCGCATCCGTGCCATCAGCCTGGATTTGGACGACACCTTGTGGCCCATTGGCCCCATCATGGCCCGGGCCGAGCAAGCCTTGAAGCAGTGGCTGGGCGCCCACGCGCCGGGCGCCATGGCGCTGTATGACCAACCCGAATGGGTTCGGCAAGCGCGCAGCCGGGCGCAGGCGGCGATGGCCGACAAGCCGCACGATTTCAGCGCCATGCGCCGGGACATGATCGGCCAAGCCTTGGCCCAAGCCGGGGAACCCACCGATTTGGCGGCTCCCGCGTTTGAGGTTTTTTTTGCGGCCCGCCAACAAGTGACGCTGTTTGACGATGCCCTGGAGACCTTGGATTTTTTGGCCCAACGCTTTCCGCTGGCCGCTTTGACCAACGGCAATGCCGACGTGCAGCGGGTCGGTTTGGGGCCATTTTTTCAATGTGCGGTCAGCGCCCATGAAAGCGGCATCGCCAAACCCGATCCGCGCATTTTTTGGCACACCGCAGAGCGTTTGAACCATGCGCCCGAGGCGGTTTTGCACGTGGGTGACGATGCGGCCTTGGACATCCTGGGGGCCCGTGCTGCGGGCATGCCCTGCGTCTGGCTCAACCGCGAGGGGGCCCCTTGGGTGCACGAGGGCCCGCCACCTTGGACGGTGTCATCCCTGCGTGAGTTGGTCCACCACTTCCAGGCCTGATCGCACTGCACCCTCCAGCGTCGCCGGGTAGGGCCCTTGCACGTGGTCGCCGCAAGCCCACAGACCGGGGCCAATGCGGGCGCCGGGGCGAACCAAACCTGGGGTGCAACTGAAAGTGGCGCGCCGCTCCACCACCGTGGTGATGACTTGCAAATCGGGCAAACCCAGTTGGTTTTCGATTTGCGCCCTCACCAACGGGGTGACGTGTTCGCGCTCACCCTGGCAAGCACTCACCACCGCCGCCAAGATGCCGCGCTGAGCGGGGTCGCCACTGAGTGCGCCGCGGTCAAACACAAATTGGGCAGGCGCCTTGGGGCCGCTGTCCAAGGCCAGCATGGGCCTGGGCAACACCGCATGACCTTGCTCATGCGCTGGCCCATGGCCTTCGCTGGACAAGGGGCGGCGCAAATAAACCGTGGCGATGCCTTGGTGGCTCAATTGGGCGGCCTGTGCCGACCAATCGGGGTTCACTGTCTGCGTCAACCGGGCCGCTTCCCAAGCCGGGCAAGCCAGCAACACCGCGTCGCCCGCGTGCTGGGCCGTGGGGCAGATTTTTTGGTGTTGGCCCAACTCGACGTGGGCGCCATGGGCGCGCAGCCAAGTCAGGGCCGCGTCGGGCAGCAAAGCGCTCATGTCGCTGCGTGGCAGCAAAAAATCGGCACTGCCGGGGCCGCTGTACAAAGCGTCGCGCAGCACGCGCAAAAACACGGTGGCGCAGGCTTGGTCCATGGGGGTGTTCAGGGCCGACACGCACAGCGGTTCGATCAAATGGCTGAGCACACGGGGGCGCAGACCCGCGCACAACTCGACCACGCTCATGCCAGGGGTGCACACGAATCCAGCGCGCTGCCATCGTGTGGCCACACCCAACAAGGCAAGTTTGTCGCGCCAGTCCAAGGCATTGGCGCCAGCCACGCCCCAAAGCAGGTTCCACGGGGCGGGCAGGTCAGGCAGTTCCAAGCCGATGCCTTGGGGGTTGCGCAAGTTCAGCGGCATGCGCCAGAACAAGCGTTCGGTGTCCAAGCCCAGTTTCTGCATCAACGCCAAGGTGTGGGTGTAGGCCCCGATCAACAGGTGGGGGCCGTTATCCAGCACCAGGCCTTGGTGGTGGATGCGCCTGGCCCGTCCGCCCAAGGCCGGGGCAGCCTCCAACAAGCGAACCTGCCAACCCAAGTCGGTGGCGCGCACGGCGGCGGCCAAACCCGCCCAACCACCCCCGACGATGGTCAAGTGTTTCAAAAACGTCCCAGGGCCTGAACCTTCCAGGCCAGCCAAAATTTGCGCAAGGGGGTCAGCCGCACCCGCTGGTGCAGCACTGGGAATTGGGCCGACTCGATCTCACGCAACAAGGTGCGGTAAATGCTGGCCATCATCAGCCCGGGTTTTTGGCTGCGCTTGTCGGCCGGTGGCAGCAAACCAAAAGCCTGCTCATACAGTTCATGGGCGCGGGCCGCCTGGTAACGCATCAAGGCCTGAAAGCGCGGCGAGTCTTGGCGCTGCAAGATCTCTTGGGCTTTGACCTCAAACAGCTGAAGCTCGTTGATGGGCAGGTAAATGCGCCCGCGCACCGCATCCTCGCCCACGTCGCGGATGATGTTGGTGAGCTGGAAAGCCAGGCCCAGGGTGTGGGCGTAAGTGGTGGTCTGGTCTTGGCTTTGTCCAAAAATGCGTGCCGCCACTTCGCCCACCACGCCGGCCACCAAATGGCAGTAGCGCTGAAGGCCAGGGTAGTCGAGGTAACGGGTTTGGGTCAAGTCCATTTGGCAGCCTTCAATGACCGACAGCAAATGGCTGGCCTGGATGCCAAATTCATGGGCGCAGGGCATCAGGGCCAACATCACCGGGTGTTGGGCGGTGCCTTCGAAGGCGCGTTGGACTTCGCTTTGCCACCAAGCCAGCTTGGTCGCGGCCACGCCTGGGTCGGGCACTTCATCGACCACATCATCGATCTCGCGGCAAAAGGCGTAAAAGGCGGTGATCGCAGCACGCCGGTGCGGCGGTAAAAACAAAAACGCATAGTAAAAGCTGCTGCCCGAGCTGGCGGCTTTTTCTTGCACGTATTCTTGGGGGGTCATGGAGGGCGATTGTGTCATTGCGCGCGCATCCAACAGGCGCGCCACAGCATGAACACCCAGTCGTGCCAGACCAAAACCGGGCGCTGGCGCCAAGGGTCTGTGCGCTCGATTTTGTCAAGGATGCGCAGGCCACCTTGCACCACCAAGCGCAATTCCCAGCCCGCGCGGCCCGGCACCCGGTGCACCAAGGGCGCGCCCGAACACATCAATTGCCGGGCATAGCCCAGTTCGGCGCTCAAATCGGCCCCATCGGGCAGGTACAGGCGACCGCGCGGCAGGTCCTCGCTGAGGTCTTGCCAAAAATTGATCAATTGCAAACTGCTGCACACCGCGTCGCTCATGGCCAGCGCGTCCGCGTCGTTGACCCCGTACAAGTGCAGCAGCAATCGACCAATCGGGTTGGCCGACTTGGCGCAGTAGTCCAGCAACTCGGCGCGCGACGCATACCGCCGACCTTGCTGGGTGTAACGCACATCTTGCTCAAAGGCATCGAGCAAAGCGTGCAGACAGCCCAAAGGCAGGGCATGCTTTTGAATTTGTATCGCCAACGGGGAAAAAACCTGGGGCCAAAGCCCTGGTGTGTTGGACCGGCCGGGGTCAGGGGGTGGGGTGGCAGCGGGGGTGGCGGTGGTGCCACTTGGATGGGTCTGCACCGCCGCTGCTGAGACCAAGGCCTGGCGATAAGCCGCCAACTGGGCCAAGCGTTGCACGGCGCTGGCGGCACCTTCGTCGGCCAGGTCGTCGGCGGTGCGGGCAAAGTGATAAATCGCCACCACGGCATCGCGAATGTGTGGCGGGCACAGCCACGAGGCGACGGGAAAATTTTCGTAATGGTCCACTGAAGGCATGGTTGCAGCCATTGTCGCTTGACAATATGGGGGGGCAGGATAAGATTACTAACCAGTTAGTCAGTAACTTGAGTCGTTCACTGAAGCCCCCTCGCCATCCCTCGCGGCACATCCCTAGAAAGTTTCTCTCTTATGTTTCAGCACCCTTTGGCATGGTGGTTCGTGTCCTTGGCCTGCCTGGCGGGCCTGAGCGCTTGCAAGCCCGCCGACAACCGGCCAGAGCCTGTCCGTGCCGTCAAATTGATCCAAATCCAACCCACCGATGTGCAAGCTGGGCTTGAGTTTGCGGGTGAAGTGCGTGCCCGGGTGGAGAGCCGCTTGGGTTTTCGGGTGGCGGGCAAACTGGTGGCGCGCCATGTCGAACTGGGCCAGCGGGTCAAGGCGGGTCAGCGCTTGGCCGACCTGGACCCGCGTGACTACGAATTGGCTGCCGAAGCCGCCCGCGCCCAGGTTCGGGCAGCGCAAACCCAATTGGAATTGGCCCAGGCCGACTTCAAGCGTTATCAAGAGCTCAAAGACCAATCCTTCATCAGCGGCGCCGAATTGGAGCGTCGCGAAACCACCCTCAAAGCCGCGCAAGCTCAGTGGGACCAAGCCCAGGCGCAGTGGCGCTCCCAAGGCAATCAAGTGGCATACACCCGCTTGACGGCCGACCACGAAGGGGTTGTCACCGCCATTGAGGCCGAGGTGGGGCAAGTTTTGGCGGCGGGCACGCCGGTGGTGCGTGTGGCCCAAGAGGGTGCCAATGATGTGGTGATCGCCCTGCCCGAAGACAAGCTGGGTTTGCTCAAAGTGGGCCAAAAGGTCACGGTCAAACCTTGGGGCCCTGGCCAGGAAACGCAGGCCCAGGTGCGCGACATCGCCGCCAGCGCCGATGCGGTGACGCGCACATTCACCGTCAAATTGGGCTTGCCCCAAGCCGACAAGCTGCCCCTGGGCAGCACCGTGCAAGTGGTATTGCCACGAACCGATGTCTGGTCGCGCCAACCCGCAATTCAGTTGCCCACCAGTGCCTTGCGCCAAGAGGGGGGCAAAACAGCGGTGTGGGTGCTGGACGCGGCCAGCATGACCGTGCGCCTGCAGGCCATCGACATCGGCACCGCCGACGGCAACCAAGTGGTGGTGTCCTCGGGCTTGCAAGCCGGACAAGAGGTGGTGGTGGCAGGGGTGCATGTGTTGTCACCGGGGCAAAAGGTCACGCGCTATGCGTCCGACCCGGCGGCCCCTTTGGGTGCGACCCAAACCGCCCCGGGCGGTGGTCCCGCCCCTGCCGCTGCCAGCACAGCGCCAGCGCCCAGCCAAGCGCCGGCTGCAACGCCCAAATAACGCGCCATGCATCCGACGCAAGCCAAAGGCTTCAACCTCTCGCTGTGGGCCATCAACCACCCGGCACTGACGCGCTACTTGATGGTGGTGTTGATGGTGCTGGGGGTGGCCGCCTATTTCAGTTTGGGCCAAGACGAGGACCCACCCTTTACCTTCCGCTTGATGGTGGTGCGCACCTACTGGCCCGGCGCCACGGCCCAGCAAATGGCCGAGCAAGTGACCGACAAACTCGAGCGCAGTTTGCAAGAAGCGCCTTATGCGGACAAGATCCGCAGCTATTCCAAGCCCGGCGAGTCGCAAATCATTTTTCAGATCAAAGACAACTCCAAACCCGGCGAGGTGCCTGACGTTTGGTACACGGTGCGCAAGAAAATTGGCGATATGCGCCATACCTTGCCAGCTGGCGTGCAAGGTCCGTTTTTCAATGACGACTTTGGCGATGTGTATGGGGTGATTTACAGCTTGCAGGCCGAGGGGTATTCGAACGCCGAGGCCAAGGTGTTTGCCGATGTGGTGCGCCAACAGTTGCTGCGCGTCAAGGACGTGGCCAAGGTCGAGTTGTTTGGCGTGCAAGACGAAAAAATATTCATTGAAGTGTCGCAAAAACGCATGTCCCAGTGGGGTTTGGACATGAACGCGGTGGTGGGGCAGATCGGCCAACAAAATGCGGTCGAAAGCGCGGGGCTGTTGCAAACGCCATTGGATGTGGTGCAAATCCGTGTCGCCGGTCAATTCGAAGCCGTCGAACAATTGCGCAACATGCCCATCCGTGGCAGCTCGGGTCAGCATGTGAAGTTGGGCGATGTGGCGCAAATTCGGCGCGGATACGTCGAGCCCGCCACGGTCAAGGTGCGCCACCAAGGTCAATCGGTGATCGCCTTGGGCGTGTCCATGGCCAAGGGGGGCGACATCATTGCCTTGGGCAAGGCTTTGAACCAAGCCATGGCGACCATCACCCCCACCTTGCCGTTGGGCGTGAGCCTGCAGTCGGTGCAGGACCAACCCAAGGCCGTGGCCTCTTCGGTGGGTGAGTTCGTGCGTGTGCTGATCGAGGCGGTGGTGATTGTGTTGTTGGTCAGCTTTGTCTCGTTGGGCTTGCACCAGGGTGGCCGCTGGGGGTGGTACGTGGACATTCGCCCCGGCTTGGTGGTGGGCATCACCATCCCGCTGGTGTTGGCGATGACTTTTTTGTGCATGAGCTACTTTGGCATTGGCTTGCACAAAATATCGTTGGGCTCCTTGATCATTGCGCTGGGCCTGCTGGTGGACGATGCCATCATCGCCGTGGAGATGATGGTGCGCAAAATGGAGGAGGGCTTTGACAAGGTGCGAGCCGCCACATTTGCGTATGACGTCACCGCCATGCCCATGCTCACCGGCACCTTGATCACGGCGGCGGGTTTCTTGCCCATCGGTTTGGCCAAGTCAACGGTGGGTGAATACACCTTTGCCATTTTTGCCGTCACCGTCATGGCCTTGTTGCTGAGTTGGTGGGTGTCGGTGTTTTTTGTCCCCTATTTGGGGACCTTGCTGTTGAAGTCTCGCCCTGTCGCCCCGGGTCAGGGGCACGAAGAATTGTTTGATTCGGCTTTTTATCGGTGGTTTCGGCGCAGCGTCAACGCCTGCGTGAAGTACCGCTGGACCACCATCGTGGTGACCCTGGCCCTGTTGGCTTTGGGCTTGGTCGGTATGGGGCGGGTGCAACAACAGTTTTTCCCCGACTCCAGCCGGCCCGAGGTCATGATGGACCTGTGGTTTCCCGAGGGCACGTCCATCGAGGCCAATGAAGCGCTGGCGCTGCAAGTGGAAAAACAACTGCTGGCGCGCCCAGGCGTGGAGAGTGTGACGCTGTGGGTGGGTTCGGGCGTGCCCCGTTTTTACCTGCCCTTGGATGCGGTGTTCCCCCAATCCAATGTGTCCCAATTCATCATCGTGCCCAAAGATTTGCAGCAGCGCGAAGCCCTGCGCTTGGACTTGTCCGGTTGGATGGCTCAGGCTTTTCCCGAGGTGCGGGTGCGGGTCAAGTTGCTGCCCAACGGTCCACCGGTGGCCTACCCGGTGCAATTTCGGGTGATTGGCACCGACCCCCGGGTGCTGCGCCAACGCGCCGATGAGGTCAAAGCGGTGATGCGCGACAACGCCAACACCCGTGGCGTCAATGACAACTGGAACGAATCGGTCAAAGCCCTGCGGCTGGAAGTCGACCAAGACAAAGCCCGCGCCCTGGGGGTGACCAGCCAATCCATCGCCCAAGCCACCCGCACCTTGCTCTCGGGCACGCCAGTGGGCCAGTTCCGTGAAGGCGACCGATTGATCGACCTGGTGCTGCGCCAACCTTTGGACGAGCGCGACGCGATCAGCGATTTGGGCAATGCCTATGTCCCCACCGCTTTCGGCAAGTCGATCCCGTTGACCCAAATTGCCAAGCCGGTATTTGCCTGGGAGCCAGGCGTGATGTGGCGCGAAAACCGCACCTATGCGATCACCGTGCAATCCGACATTGCCGAGGGTTTGCAAGGTGCCACCGTCACCCAGCAGTTACTACCGGCCTTGAATGCGCTGCAAGCCCAATGGGCCAGCCGAGGTGAGGGCTCCTACCAGGTGCAAGTGGCTGGGGCGGTGGAAGAGAGTGCCAAGGGTTCATCGGCCATTGCCGCTGGCGTGCCCTTGATGCTGTTCATCATCTTCACTTTGTTGATGCTGCAACTGCACAGTTTCAGCCGTTCCTTGTTGGTCTTTTTGACCGGCCCCATGGGCATTGCTGGGGTCGCAGCGGCTTTGCTGGCTTTGAACCGCCCGTTTGGCTTTGTCGCCTTGCTGGGGGTGGTGGCCTTGATGGGCATGATTCAGCGCAACGCGGTGATCTTGATCGATCAAATCGAACAAGACCGTGACCGCGGGGTGCCCGCTTGGGACGCCATTGTCGAAGCCGCTGTGCGTCGCTTGCGCCCCATTGTCTTGACC
The DNA here is from genome assembly GCA_947448885.1 of Comamonadaceae bacterium. GTDB lineage: Bacteria > Pseudomonadota > Gammaproteobacteria > Burkholderiales > Burkholderiaceae_C > Limnohabitans. Next base: position 32,144 of record CANFPJ010000005.1, on the reverse strand, counting down.
GCAGCGGCAGCCGTGCTGGCCATGATCCCCTTGTCGCGCAGTGTCTTTTGGGGACCGATGGCGGTGGCCATCATGGGCGGTCTGATCGTGGCCACGGCCCTGACCTTGCTCAGCCTGCCCGCCATGTACGCCGCATGGTTCCGGGTGCGCCGTTAGTCCGCACAGCGGCTTGGACAAGCCGCGAGCGGTTAGAATGCTTGGCTGACCGATTTCAGGCGGGTGGACTGTGCATCAGGCCACCCGTTGCTGTTTTGCAATCCCGCGCGGGTGGCGAAATTGGTAGACGCACCAGGTTTAGGTCCTGACGGTAGCAATACTGTGGGGGTTCGAGTCCCCCCCCGCGCACCAAGATGCCCCCACTGGCCCCGGCCCCATCAGAGGCCCCCTGCACCCGATAAGGAGAGAGAAAATGACCGTAGTTGTCGAAAACCTGGAAAAACTCGAGCGCAAGATGACGCTGACCCTGCCCGTCACGGCCATCCAATCCGAAGTCAATGCCCGGCTCAAGCGCCTGGCCCGTCAAGTCAAGATCGATGGTTTTCGCCCTGGCAAGGTGCCGATGAATATCGTCGCGCAGCGTTATGGCTATTCGGTTCAATACGAAGTCATGAACGACAAAGTGGGCGAAGCTTTCTCGGTGGCCGCCAACGAAGCCAAGCTGCGCGTGGCCGGACAACCCCGCATCAGTGAAAAAGAAGGCGCGCCCGAAGGCGAGTTGGCCTTTGATGCGGTGTTCGAGGTTTACCCCGAAGTCAAGATGCCCGACCTGGCCACTTTAGAGGTCTCGCGCCACACGGCTGAAGTCAGCGAAGCCGCCATTGAGCGCACCATTGAAATTTTGCGCAAGCAACGCAGCACCTACACCCAGCGCCCTGCCAGCGCTGGCACCGAAGATGGCGACCGCGTCACCATCGACTTTGAAGGCAAGATCGACGGCGAGTTGTTCGACGGCGGCAAGTCCGAAGGCTTTCAGTTCATGCTGGGCCAAGGCCAAATGCTCAAAGAGTTTGAAGAGGCCGTGCGCGGCATGAAAACCGGTGAAAGCAAAACCTTTCCGTTGAACTTCCCGGCCGACTACCACGGCAAAGATGTGGCTGGCAAGCAGGCCGACTTTTTGGTCACCCTGAAAAAAGCCGAAGCCGCCCATTTGCCTGAAGTGGACGATGCCCTGGCGGTTTCTTTGGGCGTGCCCAACCCCACCGTGGCGGGCTTGCGCGAAGACATCAGCAAAAACCTGGAGCGTGAACTCAAGTCCCGATTGCTCGCGCGCAACAAGCAAGCCGCCTTGGATGCATTGGCGGCCAAAGCGGAGTTGGATTTGCCCAAGTCCAGTGTCCAAGCCGAAGTCGACCGCTTGATCGAAGGCGCCCGCGCCGATCTCAAGCAGCGCGGCATCAAGGACGCCGAAAACGCCCCGATTCCGGATGACGTGTTTCGCCCCCAGGCCGAGCGCCGGGTGCGCTTGGGTTTGGTGGTGGCCGAATTGGTTCGCGCCCACAACTTGCAAGCCACGGCCGAGCAAATCAAAAAGCACATCGACGAACTGGCTTCAAGCTACGAAAAGCCCGCCGACGTGGTGCGCTGGTACTACTCGGACAACCGCCGCTTGGCCGAAGTCGAGGCCATCGTCATCGAGGCCAACGTCACCCAGCATGTCATGGGCCATGGCAAAGTCACCGATGTGGCGATTTCATTTGAAGAATTGATGGGACAAAACGCATGAGTGCAATCGAAACACAAGCTTTGGGCATGGTGCCCATCGTCATTGAGCAGTCAGGCCGTGGCGAGCGCTCTTACGACATCTACTCGCGCTTGCTGCGCGAGCGGGTGATTTTTTTGGTTGGCGGCGTCAATGACCAAACCGCCAACCTGGTGGTTGCGCAGTTGTTGTTCTTGGAAAGCGAAAACCCGGACAAAGACATTTCGCTCTACATCAACTCCCCGGGCGGCTCGGTGAGCGCGGGCATGGCGATTTTTGACACCATGAACTTCATCAAGCCCGAAGTCTCCACCTTGTGCATTGGCATGGCCGCCAGCATGGGTGCCTTTTTGTTGGCCGCTGGAGCCAAGGGCAAGCGCTTTAGCCTGCCCAACTCCAAGGTCATGATTCATCAACCTTTGGGCGGCACCCAGGGTCAGGCCACTGAAATTGAAATTCACGCCCGCGAAATCCTCAAAACCCGCGAGCAGTTGAACAAAATTTTGGCCGAGCGCACCGGTCAGCCCCTGGAGAAAATCGAGCGCGATACCGAGCGCGATTACTACTTGTCGGCCGACGAAGCCAAAGAATATGGGTTGGTCGACCAAGTCATTGCCAAGCGGCCTTGATCGCTTGAGCGCATTGCCCGCGGCATCGACACCCACGGGGCAGATTTGCCCCTGGTTGAATTGGTTATCATTTGGTCAAAACCTGAGCGAGGAAGGCATTCATGGCCGATAAGAAATCGAACTCCAGCGACAAGACCTTGTACTGCTCATTTTGCGGAAAGAGCCAGCACGAGGTCAAAAAGCTGATCGCGGGGCCTTCGGTTTTCATTTGCGACGAATGCATTGACCTGTGCAACGAAATCATTCGTGACGAGTTGCCCGCCGAGACCGCCGCTCGCGATGCACGCGGCGACTTGCCCACCCCGCTGGAAATCAAAAACAACCTCGATAACTACGTCATTGGCCAAGAAGCGGCCAAGCGTTCTTTGGCGGTGGCGGTGTACAACCACTACAAGCGCCTTCGCCACAAAGAAAAGTCCAAAAAGGACGAGGTCGAACTCACCAAAAGCAACATCTTGCTGATCGGCCCCACCGGTTCGGGCAAAACATTGTTGGCGCAAACCCTGGCACGCATGTTGGATGTGCCCTTTGTGATGGCCGATGCCACCACCCTGACCGAAGCCGGTTACGTGGGTGAGGATGTGGAAAACATCATTCAAAAGCTGTTGCAAAGCTGCAGCTACGACATCGATCGGGCCCAGCGTGGCATCGTCTACATCGATGAAATCGACAAAATTTCGCGCAAGTCCGATAACCCCTCCATCACCCGCGATGTGTCGGGCGAGGGTGTGCAGCAGGCCCTGCTCAAGTTGATCGAAGGCACCATGGCCAGCGTCCCTCCCCAGGGCGGGCGCAAGCACCCCAATCAAGACTTTTTGCAAGTCGACACCACCAATATTTTGTTCATTTGCGGTGGCGCGTTTGCGGGTTTGGAGAAAGTCATCGAAAACCGCACCGAAGCCTCTGGCATCGGTTTTGGTGCCATGGTCAAAAGCAAGTTGCAGCGCAGCCTGACCGATGTGTTCCGTGAGGTCGAGCCGGAAGACCTGATCAAATTTGGTCTGATCCCCGAGTTGGTTGGCCGCATGCCCATCGTGGCGACCTTGAGCGAGCTCACCGAAGACGCGATGGTGCAAATCCTGACCGAGCCCAAAAACGCTTTGGTCAAGCAGTACAGCAAATTGCTGGCGATGGAAGGTGTGGACCTTGAAATCCGCCCCAATGCCCTCAAAGCCATTGCCAAAAAGGCACTGGCGCGAAAAACAGGTGCCCGTGGCTTGCGTTCCATCCTTGAACAATCGCTGACCGACACCATGTTTGATTTGCCCAATGCGAGCAATGTCGAAAAAGTGGTGGTGGACGAGTCCACCATTGACGAAAACAAACCCCCCTTGCTGGTCTACCGAGAGGCAGCCAAAAAGGCCTGATTCCCCCAGCGCAGCCCACAGGCTGCGCTTTTTCCTGAGGTTGAGACCCACATGTCTGGACAAACACCATTGCCGCCGGTGGCCATTGAGCTGCCCTTGCTGCCTTTGCGCGATGTCGTCGTGTTCCCGCACATGGTCATCCCCTTGTTCGTCGGTCGCCCCAAAAGCATCAAGGCCTTGGAGTTGTCCATGGCTGCCGAGCGGCGCATCATGTTGGTGGCCCAAAAGGCGGCGGCCAAGGACGAACCGGCTGTCAGCGACATGTTCAGCGTCGGATGTGTCGCCTCTATCTTGCAAATGCTCAAGTTGCCCGACGGCACCGTCAAGGTCTTGGTCGAGGGCTTACAGCGCGCCGTGGTCGATCATGTGGACGATGGCGAGACCCATTTCACCGCCAAGCTCACGCCCATCGAGGTGGTCGCCTTGTCGGCCAAAGACAGCGAAGTCGAAGCCCTGCGCCGCGCGGTGATGCAGCAGTTTGACCAATACGTCAAGCTGAACAAAAAAATACCGCCAGAAATTTTGACCTCCATCTCCAGCATCGACGACCCTGGTCGCTTGGCCGATACGATTGCCGCCCATCTGCCCCTGAAGCTCGAGAACAAGCAAATCGTGCTCGACTTGGCCGATGTCAAAGCGCGTTTGGAAAACCTGTACGAGCAACTCGAACGCGAAGTCGACATCCTCAACGTGGACAAGCGCATCCGTGGCCGCGTCAAGCGCCAAATGGAAAAGAACCAGCGCGACTTCTACCTCAATGAGCAGGTCAAAGCCATCCAAAAAGAACTGGGCGAAGGCGAAGACGGCGCAGACATCGAAGAAATCGAAAAGAAAATCAAGGTCGCCAAGATGCCGACCGAGGCGCGCAAAAAGGCCGAAGGCGAGTTGAAAAAACTCAAGCTCATGTCACCCATGTCGGCCGAGGCCACGGTGGTGCGCAATTACATCGATGTGCTCGTGGGTTTGCCATGGAGCAAAAAAACCAAAATCAAACACGACCTGGGCAATGCCGAGGGCGTGCTCAATGAAGACCATTACGGCCTGGAAAAAGTCAAAGACCGCATCCTGGAATACCTTGCGGTGCAACAGCGGGTGGACAAGGTCAAGGCCCCCATCTTGTGTTTGGTCGGCCCCCCGGGCGTGGGCAAAACTTCGTTGGGCCAATCCATTGCCAAAGCCACGGGGCGCAAGTACGTGCGCATGGCCTTGGGTGGCATGCGCGACGAGGCTGAAATTCGTGGACATCGCCGAACCTACATCGGCGCCTTGCCCGGCAAGGTGTTGCAAAGCCTGACCAAAGCTGGCACCCGCAACCCCCTTTTCTTGCTCGACGAGATTGACAAGATCGGCGCTGATTTTCGCGGTGACCCCTCCAGCGCATTGCTCGAGGTCTTGGACCCCGAACAAAACCACACCTTTGCCGACCATTACGTGGAAGTCGATTTCGACTTGAGCGACGTGATGTTTGTGGCCACCTCCAACTCGATGAACATCCCCCCGGCCTTGCTCGACCGCATGGAGGTGATTCGCTTGTCGGGCTACACCGAGGACGAAAAGGTCAACATCGCCATCAAGTATTTGCTGCCCAAGCAAATGAAAAACAACGGTGTCAAAGACGAAGAACTGGCCTTGCAAGAGTCGGCCATCCGCGACATCGTGCGCTACTACACCCGCGAGGCCGGCGTGCGCTCCTTGGAGCGCGACCTGTCCAAAATTTGCCGCAAGGTGGTCAAGGGCTTGCAACTCAAGAAGATGACCCCCCAAGTGGTGGTCACTGCTGACAACCTCGACGACTTTTTGGGCGTGCGCAAATACACCTACGGCCGCGCCGAACAGCAAAGCCAAATCGGCCAAGTGGTCGGCCTGGCCTGGACCGAGGTGGGTGGCGATTTGCTGACCATCGAAGCAGCCACCATGACAGGCAAGGGCAACATCACCCGCACCGGTTCCATGGGCGACGTGATGAAAGAGTCGGTTGAGGCGGCCCGCACCGTGGTGCGCAGCCGTGCCAAGCGCTTGGGCATCCGTGAAGATGCGTTTGAGAAAAAAGACATTCACATCCACGTGCCCGATGGCGCCACCCCCAAAGATGGGCCCAGTGCGGGTGCGGCCATGACAACAGCCATCGTTTCGGTGCTCACCGGCATCCCCGTGCGCAGCGATGTCGCCATGACCGGTGAGATCACCTTGCGGGGCGAAGTCACGGCCATTGGTGGCTTGAAAGAAAAGCTTTTGGCGGCTTTGCGCGGCGGCATCAAAACCGTGATGATCCCCGAAGAAAACGTCAAAGACCTGCAAGAGATCCCCGAAAACGTGAAGAACGGCTTGGAGATCATCCCGGTCAAGTGGATTGACAAAGTTCTTGAAATCGCCCTTGAGAGCATGCCCCAACCACTCCCAGACGAAGACCCTCTGGCTGCTGCACCGAGCCCCGATGCCGCCCCGAAAGTGGATGCCATCAAGCATTGACGTGTCCCTGAAAGACACATGCCGAAATGCGTTATAATTTCGGCTCTCCACGCGGGAGTAGCTCAGTTGGTAGAGCGCAACCTTGCCAAGGTTGAGGTCGCGAGTTCGAGACTCGTCTCCCGCTCCAAATGAAAAGGGAAGCATCTGCTTCCCTTTTTTATCGCACAAGTGGCGCGGTAGCAAAGCGGTTATGCACCGGATTGCAAATCCGTGTAGGTCGGTTCGACTCCGGCCCGCGCCTCCATCATGCTTGGCAAACTGTTCCGCACAGTTTGCTTTATCTTTTTGCAACTGCCCCGCGCACACTTGCAACACAAAAACATCGCAGCACTGCAACTGCGCAACGCACAATGCAGCAAGCAATTTCCCCGAATGCAGGGGCGCGGTGGTCTCCAAGTCGCGGGCGAGGTGTTCGCCTTCTGTTACCCCTCGATGCGCGTGCAGCACAACGTTTGGTTGATCGACTGGTAGAGGCTGCAAACAGCTTGGGCACTCTCCCAGTCCAATATCGACGTGGACGCGTCGCTGTCGTGTAGGTCGACTCGACTCCGGCCCGCGCCTCCAATCGGCAAATGGGATTCACTCAAAGCCAGTTGTCGGGGCGCTGAAAATCAATTTTTGCGAGTAAGTGGTCCGAACAAAAGGCTGCAGGGCCAACTGCATGGGGCGGCCAAAGCGCGGCATGCCATCGGCTTGGCGCTTGGCCATCCAAGCTTCGGGTTGCGCCACCATGGCCTTGTAGGACGCCATCAAGGTGCCGCCATGTTCCATGTGGGCTTGGGCGTTTTGCGGTGCCAATTGGGTGGCTTGCGCCAAGCTTTGTAGCGCCGATTCATATTGCTGCATTTCTTTCAACAAGCGGCCTCGGTGAAGGTGCGCCAGTGCTATTTTGGGTTCCAGGGCAATGGCTTTTTCAAAGCTGGCCAATGCCATCTCTGGTTTTTTCAGCTGTTGAAGGGCCATGCCGCGTTCATGGTGGGCCAGGGCAAAGCCGGGTTTGATCTCGATGGCTTTGTCAAAGCTGTCCAATGCCGATTGGGGTGAATTTTTCGCCATCCAACTTCTGCCCCGCGCATGAAAAGACAAGGCGTCTTGCGGGTGGATGGCAATGGCTTGGTTGAAGCTTTCGATCGCTGCGTCCCATTGGCGCAATGCGTGCAAAGCCTGTCCCCGGTCAAAGTAAACCGACGCTTCATCGGCCTTCAGGCCAATGGCGCGGTTGAAGCTGGCAATGGCCGCATCCCACTTTTTGCGTTGGGCCAATGCTTTGCCGAGTGCGTGGTGGATAAAGGCATCTTCGGGTTGGAGTGCCGTGGCTTGTTCATAGCTGCTTAGGGCCTCATCCCATTGCTGCATCGCCTGCAAAGTTTGTGCGCGACCCACATGGGAAGCCACATGCGTTTTGTCCAGCAAGATGGACTGGTCGTAGCTGGCCAGGGCCGGTGACCACTGCTGGAGTTCTTTGAGGGCCTCACCCTTTTGAAAGTGGGCCAGGGCGTGGTTGGGCTCCAGTGCGATGGCTTTGTCGTAGCTGTAGATGGCTTCGCGCAAATCCAGATCCGCCACGATGGTCCAAGGGCTGGCTGTAGCTGCCGCCACCGTTGTTGCGCAAAAAGACAAGAGAACGCTGGCGGCGAATGTGTTCATGGCCGAACTCCATCAAAGGTTGGGCGGGGTGTCGAAAAAACAGCTTGTTCACCTTCAATGCAATTAACGGGCCTGGCTTTTTTGACGGCACCAGGGCCACCCATGGGCCTGCCCAAGCCCCTGAGACAGCGGGGAAACCCTGTATTGGCACGCCATCGGACCCCTTGGGCTTGCGATGGGTCGCAAAGGGTGCGAAAGTGTCGTTTCGCGCCGCGCATTCAGGCCAGTCAACCTGCCACGCTTGGCGCGGGGAGCCCCATCAACAGCTTGAATCCAGGAGACACACCATGACAACACTCACCATGCTGAAAAGAATTGCTTTCGTTTTCACCCTGTTTTTGGCGGGTTGCGCCCAAGTGCCGGGCGGGCCAGGTTGGACCACCCTGATCGATGGGGCCCAGGGTCTGGAGAACTGGAATACCTTGGGGGATGCCAATTGGCGAAGTCAAGACGGTGCGGTGGTGGCGGACAAGGGCAGTTCCGGTTATTTGGTGTCAAAGGCGAACTACAAAGACTTTGTGATTTATGCCGAGTTTTGGGCCGCCACGGACACCAACAGTGGCATTTTTATCCGCGCCGCCGATCCCCAAAAAATTGGCGCTGATACCTCCTACGAAGTCAATATTTGGGACATCCGGCCCGACCCCAGTTACGGCACGGGGGCCATCGTCAACTTTGCCAAGGTGCCTGTTCCGCTGGTCAACAAAGCAGGTGGTCAGTGGAACACCATGGAGGTGACGGCACAAGGCCCTTCCATCACCGTCAAGCTCAATGGCGTGGTCACCAGCACCTTGCAAGACAGCAAGTTTCCCAGCGGGCCTTTTGCATTGCAGTTTGGGCCGGGCGTGAAAAATGCCTTGGGTGGCCCCATCAAATGGCGCAAGGTGATGATCAAGCCACTCTGATGGGCACATCCGTTCGTTTTGGATGACCATGGCCTGGTGCCATGGTCAGGCCAGGGTGGCGTTACGTCGCGGCCAAAGCTTGTCAAGGTCATGGGGATGCGCTGTGTATAGTTGATTGGCTGACCAGGCCTGCGCAGTGCGGGCCTGGGGGACGCATTCCAACCGATCTACAGAACCCCATACCGCATGGAACACACCATTCATTTCACGTCCCAAGGCCTTCAATTGGCCGGCGTTTTGCAAATCCCCGATGCCCTGCCACCGGGCCAAACATGCGCCGCCATCGTGGTGCTGCACGGCTTTGGCAGCAACAAGAACGGCGGCATTTCCATGGCCGCTTCCAAATTGTTTGCTGCTTTGGGCTACATCACCCTGCGCTTTGACATGCGTGGGTGTGGTGACAGCCAAGGCCAACGTGGCAAAGTCATTTGCATGGAGCAGGTGCAAGACACCCAGGCCGCGATCGACTTTTTGCAAACCCGTGCAGAGGTGGATGCCTCGCGCATTGGTGTGATGGGGCACAGTTTTGGCGCTGCCGTGGCGATCTACACAGCGGGCATTGATCAACGCGTGGCGGCCTGCGTGTCCACCGGTGGCTGGGGCGATGGCGAAAAGAAATTCCGCAAGCAACATGCCAGCCCCGAAGCTTGGAAAAAGTTCACCGAGATGATGGCTGAGGGCCAACGCCGCTTGGCCTTGGGCGAGTCGATGATGGTGCCGCGTTACGACATCGTGCCGATTCAGCCCGGCTTGCGCAATCAGTTGGCGCCGGGCTCCATCACCGATTTTCCTTACGAAGTCGTGGAGAGCATGTTCAATTTTCGCGCCAACGAGGTGGTGGGCCAAATCGCCCCACGGCCATTGCTGTTGCTGCACCCATCCAACGACACCGTGACCCCCACGGAGCAGTCCATCGATTTGTTTGCCCATGCAGGGCAGCCCACCGATTTGCACCTGTTTGCCGAGACCGATCACTTCATTTTGGGCGAGGGCAATGCCCTGGTCATTGACTTGGTCAGCGGTTGGCTGCAAAAAAACCTGCCCTTGGGCGGTTGAAGTTCGGAATTATTGTTGGAGACAAACATGGCGTACTTTCGCTCTCGGGTTTGGCGCACCTTGCTGGTGTGGGTCGGGTTGATGGCTGGTGCCGGGGTGATGGCACAAACCCCCAGCTTTCCCAACCGCCCCATCAAACTGGTGGTTCCCTTTGTGCCTGGTGGCACCCTGGACGTGGTGGCGCGGCTCTTGGCGCGCAACATGCAAGACAGTTTGAAGCAGGCCGTGGTGGTGGAGAACCGTGCCAGTGCTGGTGGGGTGGTGGGCGTGGACCATGTGGCCAAGAGCCCTGCGGACGGCTACACCTTGGTGCTCAATGCCGCCACGCCCATGGTGACCGTGGTGAGCTTGCAGGCCACCCCCTACGACTTGCTCAAAGACCTGGTGCCTGTGGCCCAAGTCAGCACCTTTGATTACGTGTTGGCGGTCAATGTCAAATCGCCGATCAACAGCATGCAAGACTTGATACAGCTGGCCCGCAAACAACCGGGCAAGCTGAATTACGCCAGTGCAGGTTCGGGCTCGGGGCAACACATGTACATGGAGCTGGCCCGCAGCGCCGCTGGCATTCAAATCCAGCACATCCCCTACAAGGGCAACAGCCCGGCCATGCAGGCATTGCTCTCGGGTGAGGTGGATCTGATTTTTGACACCAGCTTGGGCATCTTGCCCCAGGTGCAGGGCAATCGTTTGCGGCCCTTGATGACCAGCAGCGCCAAGCCCATGGCGAGCATGCCCCAGGTGCCCACCATGGACAGTTTGTTTCCGGGCTCGGGCATTCAAGGTTGGCATGCGGTGTTTGCCCCAGCAGCAACCCCCAAAGAAGTGGTGGCTGTGTTGACCGAGGCCATTCGCAAAGCGGTGAATTCGCCCGAGATGGCGGCCAAGTTGCGCGAACTCGGTTTGGAGCCGTCGGGCATGGGCCCAGACCGATTCGCCGATGTGGTGCGCCGCGACCTGGAACGCTGGGGCAAACTCATCCGTGACAACAGCATCAAGGCCGACTGAACCCATTCCGATCGCCATCATTCCCTTCACATCTACCCAAAGCCCTTTGCATGTCAGCGACTTCAACCGCCCCAGGCCAACCCCTTCCATGTGACCTGTTGTTCACCCACATCGATTGGCTCATCACCGTCGACCCCCAGCGACGCATCATCCGAGATGCGGCTTTGGCCGTGAAGGACGGACAGTTCGTGGCGGTGGGAAAAACCGCCGATCTCATGGGTCAATGGCAGGCAAGCCAAACCATTGCAGGCCATGGCCGGGTGGTGATCCCCGGCATGATCGACAACCACTTGCATGCGTCTTTTCAACTGTCGCGGGGGTTGGCCGATGAGGCCAATGCCCAGCAGTTTTTGTTTGAACACATGTACCCCTATGAGGCCGCCAATACCCGCGAGGACGTGGCGGTGAGTTCTGCTTTTGCGGCGCTGGAGTTGATGCGCCATGGCGTGACCTGCTTCACCGACCCCGGCAATTACCACCCCGACGCGACCATTTCGTCCGTGCTCGCCACGGGCATGCGCTTGGTGGCGGCCTGTTCTTGCTTTGATAAAACCAAATCCGTCATGGGCTTGTTGCCGGCCAGCATGATCGAGTCGACCGGCGCCTGTCTGGAAAAAACCGAGGCTTTGTTCGAGCGATACCTGGGCCAGCACCATGGTCGATTGACCTTGTCGGCGTCGTTTCGCGGCATGAACAACGCCAGTGACGAGCTCATCACCGGTCTCAAAGACTTGGCCAACAAGCACCAGGTCAAGTTGCAAACCCATGCCTGCTTCAGCTACCAAACCCATGACGCCAGCGTTTCGGCCACGGGCAAAGCCGAGATCGAACGTCTCGAGTCACTCGGGGTGCTTGATGAAAACATGATCTTGGTGCATTCGGGCTGGCTCGAGCCCCAAGAATTGGCGCTGCTGGTCAAGCGCAAACCCACCTTGGTGTGCAGCCCTTCCTCTTCGGTGCACAACGGCTATGGCTACATGGCGGCGGGCAAGCACCCCGAGCTGATGGCCATGGGGGTGAATGTGAGTTTGGGTTCTGACCACGCCTCGTCGGGCGTGGTGGACATGGTGCAAGAGATGCGCTTGGCCGCCTGTTTGTACAAAGAGGTGCGCATGAACCCGCGGGTGATGCCTCCCGAGCACGCCATTGAAATGGCCACCCTGAACGGGGCCAAAGGCGTGGGTTTGCAGGACCGCATCGGTTCCATCGAGGTGGGCAAAGAGGCTGACTTTGTGGTGTTTGATGCCACCCAACCCGAGTGGCAACCTTTGTACAACCCGGTTTCCAACTTGGTCTACAGCGCCACGGGGAGCAGTGTGAAAGACGTGTTCATCGCCGGCGAACAGGTGCTCAAAGACGGCAAGCTCACCCGCATTGACCACGATGCCTTGATGCAACAAGTGGGTGAGGCCGGTCAGCGCATCGCTGCGCGACTGGACATGAAAAAACTGCTCAAAGGTTTTTGGCCGGTTCAGTGAAACCCACGCTGCCGTCTGCACTGCGGCGCAAAACGCGGCCGGGCAGGGCGCCGGTGTGTTGGGCGTGGTCGATCACCACCACCCCATTGACCAGCACGGTGGTTCGCTGACCAGCAGGGTAGCGGTGCGGGTCCTGGTAGGTTGACAGGTCCAAGAAAACATCGGGTTCAAAGATCGTGACGTCGGCGCACATGCCCACGCGCAACAAACCCCGGTCGCGCAAGCGCAGCGCACGCGCTGTGGCGCCGGTCATTTTGAAGATGGCATGTGCCAGGGTGGTGACTTGTTCGCGGTGCACGTAGCGGCCCAACACACGCGGAAAGGTACCGTAAAAGCGCGGATGGGGCATGCCTTGGCTCACCACCCCTTCGTGCGAGACGCAGTTGCCGTCCGACCCAATCAAGGCCGCGGGCGAGCGGATCAGTTCGCGCACATCGTCTTCTGAAATGGAGGTGATCAAGACCCGGGTTGCACCGCGGTCTGCGCGCAAGTAATCGCACAAGGTGTCGACCGGGTCCATGCCCCGCTCCTGGGCCAGTCCAGCGATGGTTTTGCCGGCATGCTGGGGCTGGTGCGGGGTGATGGAGATGCGCACATCGTCCCAAGAGGCAATGCGGCCCCAGTTGTTCAAGCCATCGCGTTCGACTTCGTGCCGGATGCGCTCGCGGGTGGCCGGGTCGGCCAAGCGCTCCAGCATGGCATCGACACCGCCAGCTTGCACCCATTGGGGCAAGATGTTTTTCAGCGGGTTGCTGCCAGCGGTATAGGGGTAGGCATCGCAATCGATGTCCATGCCCGCGTCTCGCGCCACTTGCAATTGTTCCAATGCCCGCGCTGTTTGCCCCCAGTTGTCCACACCAGAGCATTTGAAATGCACCACTTGCACGTGAATGCGACAAGCGCGGGCGATGTCAATGGCTTCTTGCAGCGCTGCCATCACACCATTGGATTCATCGCGCAAGTGGGTGAAATAGGCCCCGTGGTGCTGTTCCACCAACCGGGCCAGTTGCAGCATTTCATCGGCCTGGGCATAGGCGCCGGGCGATGTGAACAAACCGCTGGACAAGCCCAAAGCACCGGCTTGCAGGCCCTCTTGCAGCAAGGCGAGCATGTGGGCCATTTCAGCCTCGGTGGGTGCACGTTGAGCCATGCCCATGGCCATCAAACGCAAGGTGTTGTGGCCCACCAGCATGCCGGCATTCACCGATGTGGCCGGAAAGCTGTCCAGGTATTCGCCAAAACCCATCTCTCGAAAGGGCAGCCAGGGTGCGCTGGGGTTGAGGTAGTCGGCCAGCAGTTTGACTTTGTCGGGCAAACACGGGGCGACCGAAAAACCGCAATGGCCAATGATTTCGGTGGTCACGCCCTGGCGCAGTTTGCTTTCGGCTTTGGGGTTGATGGGCAGGGTGAAGTCTGAGTGGGTTTTGATGTCAATGAAACCCGGCGCCACCACCAAGCCGCGGGCGTCGATCACCCTGTGGGCAGATAAACCCAAACTGGGGCCAATGGCTGTCAAGTGGCCTTGGGTGATGGCCACATCGGCTTGGATCCCTGGTGCACCGGTGCCGTCATAAACAGTCCCGCCTTGAATCAAGATGTCACAACGCATGGGGGTCTTCCATCTTTCAGTTCAAGGGGCCTAAAAACACTTCACCCATGAAGCTGTCTGGCTGGGCATCGATGTGTTCAGGCCAATCGCTGGGGTTGTGCGGCCAGACCCTTCGTTCGGCTGCGGGCCGGGGCAAACCATTCCAGCCAATTTGCTCCATTTCCCAATACAACTGCACGGCATTGCCATCGGGGTCTTGCAGCCACACATGGTGGCCCACGCCGGGTGAGAGGGATGCTGGCATGTCCACAGGCTGGTAGCCCGCTTGCCCCATGAAACTCACCGCCGCCCGCAATTGGGCATAGCTGCCCAGGTGCACACCAAAGCCGAGCAGGCTGCGCGAATGCGTTATGCCCAGAGGGCCGCGCAAGGCCTCGGGGTAAATGGCCAATGCATGGTGCTCGGTGTTGGTGCGCAAAAAATAACAGGTGTGGCCCAACACATCGGCTTGTTCGGTCAGGTTCAAGCCCAGGGCATGGGTGTAAAACTGCAGCACCGCCTGAACATCGCGCACCAACAAGCGCACTGGGCCGACCTTGGTGATTTTGAAGGGGCGTGGTAAGCAGATGCCACCCACATCAAAAGTCTCTGCCAATCGGTCATCTCGCCGATAACCACTGGTCAAAGCCACACCTTGGGCCATGGCTTGATTGACCTCGGCAAACTCGGAGCGGTGCGGCAACTCGGGCGGCTGTGTGTAGCGAATGCCGTGCATGGCCATGGGCTTGGAATGCCCCGACCAGCCAATTTGCTCGATGCCGTAATACAACTCATTGATGTGTCCTTCAGGGTCCACGGGATAGATGTGCCAATTCGACCCGGGGGTGTCGCGGCCCGAGCGCAGCACGCGGGAATCCAAGGATTCAAACCAAGCCAAGCCATGGGCCACTTCGCGCAGTGACGAGACCTGCCATGTCAGTTGGTTCAGGTTGAGGTGTGGGTGGGCCAGGTAGTGTGGGTTGCTGGCATGCATCGCTGCCTGTGGGAACAGCACAAACGAATGGTGGTCGGTGCCATGGCGCATGAAGTAACCCAAGCTGGGGCCCACTTGGGCCTTCAAGGCCTCCGGCACCCGCGGGCCAAAGTCAAGCTCATCGGAGATTTCAAAGCCGAGCAAGCGACCATAAAAGTCCATGGACTGGGCCACCGATGCGACATTGATGCCGAAGTGTCCCAAGCGGCGCACCTGAAAGGGTCGCGGCAAGCGCAAGCCTTCAACCACGTGGGATGTTGGGTTTTGAGAAGCCATATATTCCAATCTGACAAGGGTGAACCCGTGTGTGCAAACGGGGTGCCGATGCCTTATCCTACAGCCTCAATTTTTACCGACCCAAGTCACCATGAGCAAAGCACAACGTTTTCATCCCCACGGCGTGATCCCGGCCGTGTTGCTGCCCTTTTTTGATGATCTTTCCATCGATGAGGTGAGTTTTCGCTCGCACCTGAGAGATGTGGCCAGTGTGCCTGGGATCAGCGCGATCACCGTCAATGCCCATTCCACCGAAGCCGCTTCATGCACCTTTGAAGAGCAGGTCCGGGTGTTGGCCATCACCAAAGATGAAATCGGTGCCAAACTGCCCATCGTCAACGGCATTTACACCGACA
The DNA here is from genome assembly GCA_947448885.1 of Comamonadaceae bacterium. Lineage (GTDB taxonomy): Bacteria > Pseudomonadota > Gammaproteobacteria > Burkholderiales > Burkholderiaceae_C > Limnohabitans. The sequence continues at coordinate 16,672 of CANFPJ010000005.1, read as the reverse complement.
GCAGCATGGAAGCCCAGCGTTTGGCCAAGATGGCCCATGAGGGTGGTGCGGACGCCTTGCTGGTGTTTCCATCGGGCATCTACACCTTTGGTCAGCGCCCCGAAATGGCGATTGAGCATTTCAAACGCATTGCCGATGTGACCGATTTGCCCCTGATTGCTTTTCAGTACAACCCAGCTGGGGGACAAGGCTACCCCCTGCCCACGCTGCTGCGCATGATCGAAGCCGTGCCAACGATTGCGGCCATCAAAGATTGGTGTGGCAATGCGCAATTGGCCGATCGGCAAATTCGCGCCTTGCAAACCCGGCAACCGCCTGTGAATGTGCTGAGCACCCACAGTGCTTGGCTGTTCAGCTCTTTGGTGCTGGGGTGCAATGGCCTGTTGTCCGGCAGCGGCTCCGTCATCGCCGACTTGCAAGCGCAACTGTTTCAAGCCGTGCAAAACAAAGACTTGGGTTTGGCCCAACAAATCCACAACCGCATCTATCACACCGCCGAGGTTTTTTACACCGATCCTTTTGTCGATATGCACAACCGCATGAAGGAGGCCTTGGTGTTGCTCGGCAAGTTGCCGCGTGCAGTCGTGCGTCCGCCGCTGGTCAAAATTCAACCCGACGAAATCAAGCGAATTCGCCAAGCCTTGGTCGCGGCAGGTTTGCTCAAGGCCTGACGCCACGCTTTGTTGTGTGTCCTTCGATCCAAGCCCAATCCATGAAAATTTCAGCGTTGATGCGCTTTCGGTCGGGTGAGCGATGCGCCCGTTGGTTGGCAGGTTGGCGCCGTGTGATTTCACGTCGGGGCTTGGTCTGTGTTTTGTGGCTGGGCGGTGCAATCGCCATGCCGGTCATGGCGGCCAGCCCGGTGCCGGGCTACCCGGGCAGGACATTGACCTTGGTGTGCCCTTTTGCCGTGGGTGGTTCTGCAGACATCATGGCCCGCTTGTTGGCCCAAAAGTTGGGGGAGGCCCTCAATGTGCCAGTGGTGGTGGAAAACCGGGCCGGTGCTGGCGGCATGGTGGGGGCCAGCCATGTGGCCAAAGCCAAACCCGATGGGCATACCTTGCTCTTGGTCACAGGCGCCTATCCCGCAGCCGCCGCCCTGAGCACCGCGCCAAGTTTTGACCCGATCAAGGACGTGGCCATGGTGTCCTTGGTGACGGCCTATCCATTCATCATCAATGTCCCAGCCAACTCCGCGTTAAAAAGTTTCCCTGATTTGCTGGCGCACGCCAAGAAAAACCCTGGCGCCCTCAATTACGCCACTTCGGGCGTGGGGTCCATCAGCCATTTGTCGGCCGAATTGATGAACACCATGGCCGGCATTGAAACCGTGCACATCCCCACCAAAGGCGGCAACACCGCATTGAGTGAAACCCTGGCAGGTCGGGTGGATTTTTTGTTTGAGGCACCGACACTGTCGCTGCCTTTCATCAAAAGCGGAAAGTTGCGTGCCCTGGCAGCCACAGGGCGCGAGCGCTACAAACCCATGCCAGAGTTGGCCCAAGTCGGCGAAGTCCTGCCGGGTTATGAGGTTTACTCATTCATTGCTTTGGGTGTCACGGGTGGCACGCCCGAAGCGGTGGTGCAGTACCTCAACGCAGAGTTGAGAAAAATGGTCAGTCAACCAGATGTCGTGCGCCGCTTGGTGGAGCTGGGCGGTGAACCCCAGGTCAACACGCCAGATGAAATGAACCGCTATGTGGCCCTTGAATTGCGCAAGTGGCGCCAAGTGATTGATGCCAGAAAGATAGAACGCCAATGAGCAATACCACCCTGGTGCAGGCCAAGGACCTTGAAAATTTCGTCCATGCGCTGTTTGTCCATGCGGGCATGGCCGATGAGCCCGCGCGCAGCATTGCCAAGGCCTTGATGTGGGCTGAGTTGCGCGGCATCGACACGCATGGCGTTGGGCGCGTGGGTTTTTACTTGAACTTCATTCAAAAAGGGGTGATCAACACACGCCCTGAGTGGCAGGTGCTGCACGACACCCCTGCCGTGCAGGTGTTTGATGCGAACGCCAGTGCCGGCGCGGTGGCCATGGACCATGCCGTGGCACAAGCCAGCCTCAAAGCCCGTGCCCTGGGATTGGGCCTGGTGATGGTTCGAGGCACCACCCACACCGGTGCCTTGGGCTGCTTCACCCAAGCATTGGCCAAGCAAGGCATGGTGGGTGTGGCCCTGGCGGCATCGCTGCCTTTGATGGCTTATCACGGTGCCAGCGCAGCGGGGGTGTCCACGGCACCTTTGTCCATTGCCGTCCCCGGCCCCGATGATGAGCCCATCATTTTGGACATGGCATCGGGTGCCATGTCCATGGGCCAACTGCGCTTGGCCAAGCAAAACCAAACGCCCCTGCCGGCTGGATTGGCCTTGGATGCCCAAGGGCAACCCACCACAGATCCACAACAGGCGAGCATCCCCCTGCCCATGGCCGGCCCCAAAGGTTCTGGCCTGGCTTTGATGTTTGAATTGATGTGCAGCTTGGTCGTGGGCAACCCCATCATCGCCAATTACTTCAGCGACAAACCGGCCGCCCGCAAGCATCGACAAAACGCTTGGCTGCTGGCGATTGACATTGGCCGTTTTTCATCCGTCGTCGATTACCAGCAAGAGGTGGCTCGGACCGTGGCCACACTCCGTGGTCTCGCACCCAGCGATGCCAATCAAGCGATTCGAATGCCGGGTGAGCGCGGCCAAATGTGCCATGCACAGCGGATGATTGAGGGTATTCCCTTGTCTGCAGCGGTGATCAAGGAATTGAGTGCCCTGGCCAGACCCGACGGCTTGCCTCTGCCTTGGTGAAGCACTTGCGCGTGGAGGGCTGTCGCGCATTGGGCAGACCTTGAACTGAAAATCCACCATACTCCGCCGCAGTTGAGTGCGGCATGGCCCAGCGCATGGGCTGTCAATACAGGAATGTTCATGTCAAATGGTTCGGTTTTCAGTCGTTTTTCCCTGGCAGGCAAAACGGCCTTGGTCACCGGTGCAGGCCAGGGCATTGGCAGGGCGATTGCCCAAACCTTGGCCAATGCAGGCGCTGTGGTGGGTTGCCTCGATCGCAACGCCGACAGCTTGCAGGAGACCGTGAACTTGATTCACCAAGACCAAGGCATGGCCCATGCTTTGGTGGCCGATGTGTCTTCACCGGCGCAAACCCAAGCCGCCGTTGACAAGTTGCTGGCGCACTCACCCTCGCTTCACATTTTGATCCATGGTGCCGCTGCTGCCGATCCGAGCGGAACGGTGGTGGACTGTTCCCTGGCCGATTGGAACCAAGCCATTGCCGTCAACTTGACCGGCGCTTTTTTGATCAGCAAGGCAGCCATTCCAGCCATGGCCCGCAGCGGTGGTGGCTCGGTGGTTCTCGTTGCCTCCCAGTTGGGGCATGTGGGTTCACCCCGCCGCGCGGTGTACTGCACCATCAAAGGGGGCCTGTTGAACATGGCGCGGGCCATGGCGATTGACCATGCCCCAGATCGCATTCGCGTCAACACCTTGTCCCCTGGGGCCATCGAGACAGATCGGATGTTGCTCCGTTTTGGCACCATGGCGGCCGCGCGCGAGATGCTCGCACCCCTGCACCTGAGTGGTCGGCTGGGGACGGTGGATGAAATTGCCATGGCTGCGCTGTACTTGGCCAGCGACGCATCGTCTTTCATGACCGGTGCGGACATGTTGGTGGACGGTGGCTACACCGCCCATTGAAAGCAAACGATGAAGGTCAACTACGATTTTTCAGGGCGCGTGGTGTTGATTGCAGGCGCCGGATCGGGCATTGGCTTGGCCATGACACAAGCTTGTTTGGCGGCTGGCGCCACGGTATTGGCCAGCGACATCCAGGTCACGGCCTTGATGGCATTGCAGCACCCTTCGTGCCATGTGGCGCGCTTGGACATCACGGACTCTGGGGCCGTGAATCGGTACGTGGCACTGCAATCGGTGCAACACCAGCGCATCGATGCAGCGGTATTGGCCAGTGGCATCCAACAGCGCATCCTCGTGGAGACCATGACGGATGCCGATTGGCAGCGCCACATGGATGTGAATTTGACAGGCATTTTTTACTTGGTGCGCGCACTGTTTCCCGTGATGAAGCGCCAGCGCAGCGGCGCCATGGTGGTCTTCACGTCTGGGCTGGCCACACAAGGCTGGCCAGGGGCCACGGCTTATGGCGCCTCCAAGGCTGGCTTGATTGCCTTGGTGAAATCTGCCGCACAAGAACTCAAAGAGCACGGTGTGCGCATCAATGCCGTTTCACCCGGCATCATGAACACCCCATTGTTTCAAGACAGTGCCTCGGCAGAAGAGGTGGCCATGTACCAGCGAACATTGGGTGTGTCAGAGCCCGAAGAGGTCACGCCGATGTTGATGCATTTGATATCGGATGGCGCAGCCACCATCAGTGGCAACGTGCTCGAGCGGCGCTTGATTCCCCAACATCACCCAGAACCATCGGAGTCAACCCCATGAAGTCATATTGGATGGAAGGCCGAGAAGGTCAATTGCACATTGACATGCGAGATGTCGAGCAGCCCCAGGTGGGCGCTGGGCAGTTGTTGGTGAAAGTGCATGCCGCTGGACTCAATCGGGGTGAGTTCATTGTGGGTCCCGGCCCCCATGGGGGTTTGCCGCAGGCCAAACCCATTGGGATGGAGGCTGCCGGTGAAGTGGTGGCGGTGGGCGAGGGCGTCAGCGGTTTTGCCGTCGGACAGCGGGTGATGGGCCGTTGCCCGGGTGGATTCGCGCAGTATGGGCTGATGTCACCCCTGGAGACCATGCCCATGCCCCCGTCTTTTGAGTGGGCGCAGGCGGCTGCAATTCCCGTCACTTTCATGGTGGCGCATGACATGTTGGTGGCGCAGGGGGAGTTGAAGGCCGGTGAATGGTTGATGGTCAATGGTGTTTCATCTGGGGTTGGCACGGCTTGCGTGCAACTGGCCCACATGCTGGGCGCGAAAACCATTGGCACCTCCGGCAATGCCGACAAGTTGCTCAAGCTCAAGTCCAGTGGCTTGACCGAGGGCATTGCCACTCGCGAACCGAATTTTTTCGAGCGAACACAAGCCATCACCGCTGGCAAAGGCGTCAACCTGATTGTCAACACCGTGGGCGGGAGTGTTTTGGCAGAGGAAATTCGGTGTTTGGCCTACCAGGGCCGGCTGGCCATCGTGGGCTATGTCGACGGTTGTTTGCAAGCGCCCTTGAACATCGATACCTTGCACGCCCAGCGTTTGCGCATCTTTGGTGTGTCCAATCGCCACCGCACCCCTGGTGAGCGACAAGCGGGCGTGGCCGATTTTGTGGCCAACTATTTGCCCCGCTTTGAACAGACGGGAGCGCGACCTTTGGTGGACCGGGTTTTTCCATTCGATCAATTGCGCGAGGCCAAAGCGTATATGCAGTCAGATCAACAACTGGGCAAGATTGTTTTGTCCGTTCAGCACCCTTGAAGTCAGAAAGTGATTGATGTCTAAAAAATCAGTTGCGCCATCGCTCAACGATGGCGTCCGCGTCGCAGTGGATATCGGCGGCACCTTCACCGATTTGGTCAGCTATGACGCACGCGAGCACGTGGTTCGGTTTGAAAAGTCCTTGTCCACACCCGAGGCCCTGCAAAGTGCAGTGATGACCTGTTTTGAAAAAGCCCAGGTTGACATTTCACGCTTGGAGCATTTCATCCACGGCTCCACCGTGGCCATCAATGCGGTGATTCAAAAAACCGGCGCCCGCACCGCCTTGGTCACCACCGAAGGTTTTACCGATGTGTATGAAGTGGGCCGCACCAATCGACCCGACACCTACAACTTGTTTTTTGAAAAAACCCAGCCCTTGGTGCCAGGAACTTTGCGCTTTGGGGTGATAGAGCGCATGACCGCCGCCGGGAAAGCGCACACCCCTTTGAGCGAAGCCAGTGTGCGCCAAGTGATTCGCAAAATTGCCGCAGCCGATGTGCAGGCCGTGGCCGTTTGTTTGTTGCATGCCTATGCCAATCCGGCGCATGAAAAAGCCCTGGGTCGTTTGTTGCGCCAGGCATTTCCCAAGCACTTCATCACCTTGTCGCATGAGATTTTGCGTGAGTACCGGGAATATGAACGCACTTCCACCACCGTGCTCAATGCCTATGTGGGGTTGGAAGTCAGTCAATACCTGAAGGCCTTGGAAGAACCTTTGCGCCGACAAAGTTTCAAGGGCAAGTTCATGATCATGCAGTCCAACGGTGGGGTGATGTCTGCCCAACGTGCCGCGCACATACCGGTGGGCATGATGGAGTCTGGTCCTGCGGGCGGCATCATTGGCGCTGGCATGTTGGGGCAGTTGCTCAACGAACCGGACGTGATCGCCTTTGACATGGGCGGCACCACCGCCAAAACCTGTTTGGTCGAAAAGGGCATGCCCAAGATGACCGATCAATATTTCATTGGCGGTTATCAACACGGGCACCCCATGCGCTTGCCTGTGGTTGACATCATTGAGGTGGGTGCCGGTGGTGGCTCGATGGCTTGGATCGACGAGGGCGGCTCCCTCAAGGTGGGCCCGCGCAGTGCTGGCTCCACGCCGGGGCCTGCCTGCTATGGCCGTGGCGGTCAAGAGCCGACGGTCACCGACGCCAATTTGGTCACTGGGCGACTCAATCCCCATCGTTTCTTGGGTGGCGAATTCGACCTGGACTTGAAACTGGCCACCCAGGCCATTGAGCAGCGCATTGCCAAGCCCCTGGGCCTGTCGGTGATGGACGCGGCTTTGGGCATATTGCGCATCGCCGACGCCAAGATGTCGTTTGCCGTTCGCGCCATCACCATGCAACGCGGTTACGACCCGCGCAAATTTGCCATGGTGGTGTTCGGCGGGGGTGGCCCCTTGCATGGCATGGCGATTGCCCGTGAGTTGCATGTGCCGCGGGTCATCGTGCCGCCACAACCCGGCCACTTTTCTGCTTTGGGCATGCTGATGACCGATTTGCGCCAAGACTTTGTGCAAACCAAAATTTTGGACTACGCCAGCCTCACGCCTTCTGTGCTGGAAAACCTGTTCAAAGGCTTGGAGCAACAGGCCTTGAAGAGCCTTCAAGCCGAAGGCCATGCCTTGGACTCGGTTGTGTTGCACCGCACCCTGGACATGCGCTATTTGGGACAAGAGTACACCGTGCGCGTTCCGGTGCCATCTTCTCTGCCCAATGCCGAAGCTTTGCAGGCCTTGCGTTTGCATTTCGATGAGCTGTACGAATCACGCTACGGCCATGCGGCGCCTGATCAGTCCGGTGAATTGGTGAATTTGCGCTTGACCGCCTTGGGTCATGTGGTCAAACCCTCATTTGCCAGCCTGCAAGACAAGCGCATTCCTGCGGCGGTGACGCAACGCCATCGGCCAGTGGTTTTCTCAGGTGTGGGTCAAGTCAATTGCCCCGTGTTGCAGCGCGCCGAGTTGCAAGCGGGTCAGGTCATTGTGGGTCCGGCGGTGATTGAGGAATATGCGTCGACCACCATTCTTCACCCCGGCGACAGCGCCGTTTTTCATGTCGATGGCTGCTTGGTCATCACCTTGCCCGTGGGAGCCCACCATGAAGCGTGACAGCAAAACCAACCGCATCGATCCCATCACGGTCGAGGTGATCAACAACGCTTTGGCCGCCATTGCTGAAGAAATCACCATCAACTTGGCCCGCACTGCGCACAGCACCATCGTTTATGAGGTGCAAGATTTTTGTACCGGTTTGTTGGATGCCCAAGGCCGCTTGGTGGCCCAAGCACCCGGTGGTTTGCCGTTGTTTGTGGGTGACTTGGATGCGGCGGTGGAAGACGGTATTCGCATCCATGGTGAAAACGGTTTTCAACCTGGGGACGTGATTCTCACCAACCACACCGGCACCTGTGGCCAGCATTTGAACAACGTCGTGATTTATACGCCGGTGTTCTTTGAAGGCGAACGGGTGGGCTTTGCCGCCACCAGAGCGCACTGGACCGATGTGGGTGGCCGATTGGCGGGTGGCTTTTTGACCGATTCGGTGTCTTCTTTCGAGGAGGGCATTCAAATTCGATCGGTCAAGATTTACAAGGCCTACGAGCCCGATGGCGATTTGATGCGGGTGCTGGCGCACAACATTCGCCATCCCGAATCATCCTTTGGTGATTTGCACGCGCAAATTGGCGCATGCCGCATGGCTGAGCGTCGCTTGCAAGAGCTGTTTGCCAACTATGGCAAACAAGCCGTGTACGGCGCCATTGAGCAAGGCTGGGCCCAAGCCGAACGCAAAGTGCGTTCGCGCATTGCCCAAATCCCCGATGGCACTTACCAGGCCGAATCGTTTTTGGACGATGACGGCGTGGACCTGGGCAAACCGGTGCCGATTCGCGTCAAGGTGATTGTCAAAGGCGATGGCATGACCATCGACTTCAGCCGAATGAGCCCACAAGTTCGTGGCCCCATCAACTCGGGCTTCGCGGCTGGCCGCAGCAGTGCCCGCTTGGCCATGAAATACCTGGTGGCCGCCGACGTGATGGCCTGCGAGGGCTGCTTTCGACCCCTGGAGGTGATCTTGCCACCCGGCACCTTGATCAGTGCCGAGGAGCCAGCCGCCATGTCATGGTGGCAAACCCCTTTATTGACCTTGATCGACACCATCTTGTTGGCGATGACGCAGGCCATGCCGGAAAGAATTCCAGCGGGACACTACAGTGATATATCGGCCATGTTGATGACGGGTTGGGACCCGCAGCGCAAGCGTCCTTTCACCAACATCGAACCGGTGGCCGGTGGCTGGGGGGCGCGTCCGCATGGCGATGGCCCCAGTTCCACTTACACCATCGGCCACGGCGACACCTTCAACATTCCTATCGAGGTGTTGGAAACCCGCTACCCGCTGGTGATTGAGCGCTATGGCTTGCGCCGCGATTCAGGCGGACCTGGGCTTCACCGGGGCGGTTTGGGCATGGAGCGGGTTTACCGGGTGGTCGATAACGGCGTGTTCAATGGGTTGAGTGAGCGCTCGAAGTGCCCACCATGGGGCCTCAAAGGTGGCCAGCCGGGGGCCAGTGGTTCTATTTCTGTGGTGCGCGCTGGCGAGAAAAAGGTTCAAACCTTTCAAAAGATCACCGGCCTGAAGCTGTTCAAAGGGGACCGCTTGTTTTTTAAAACGGGTGGTGGCGGTGGTTTTGGCACACCTTGGCTGCGCGATGCGCAGTTGGTCGCCGATGATGTGCGCCAAGGCTTTGTCTCCATCGATTCAGCGCGTGAAGATTACCGGGTCGAGTTGCACCCCAAAACCTTGGCCTTGGACGAGGTGAAAACCCAGAAATTGCGCCAACGCTTGCGCCTGAAGCCACCCCGCTTGAAAGCGGCATCACCCACAGCGCTGAAAGCCAGTGTGTCCAAGCGCAAGGCCTGAAACCGGGTTCTCGGGTTAACCCTTGGGGCGTGAGTCCGTCAGGCGACTGTGACTTCGTGTGGTTGCGCCGTGACCCGAAAACCCGGTGGCTAGAATGAATTCGGGTCGATATTGACCGGCAAATTTCTCAAGCTTGGAGTGGAACGTGAACAAAGAATTATTCGACAAAGGTCTGAAAGTGCGCCGTGAGGTGTTGGGTTCTGAGTATGTGGACAACGCCATCAAAAATGCCGATGACTTCAGCCGCACATTGCAAGAGTTTGTCACCGAGTATTGCTGGGGAGAGTTGTGGAACCGCCCCGGCTTGGATCGCAAATCGCGCAGCATGTTGAACTTGGCCATGTTGGCCGCCTTGAACCGCCCGCATGAAATCAAGCTGCACATTCGCGGCGCCATCAACAATGGCATGACCAAGGATGAGATCAAGGAAGTCTTTCTTCAGGTGGGTGTGTACTGTGGCGTGCCTGCCGCTGTCGATGCATTCCGCAGCGCCCGTGAAGTGTTTGCTGAAATGAAAATTTAAGCGACGCACCGCCGATGACCCATCCCAACCCCGGCCTGGTGTCGGGGATTTTCATGGAAAGTTCCAAGTGGATTTAAATTTGCGAGGCAAGCGGGCCTTGGTCACGGGTGCCAGCACGGGCATTGGTGTGGGCATTGCAAAAGCACTGGCCCAAGAGGGTGTTCAATTGGTTTTGACGGCGCGCCGCACAGATTTGCTCGATCAAGTCGCACGCGACATTGAACACCAGACGGGGCACAAACCGCTGTTGGTGGGCGCAGATCTCATTGACGCGGATTCGGTGTCCCTCATCCATGGGCAAATCAAGCAGCACTTGGGTGGGGTTGATATCTTGGTCAACAACGCAGGCGGCTCAAGGCCCTTCAAGCAACTGCATGTGGATTCAGAGAGTTGGACCGAGGCGATGGTGCTCAATTTTGAGCGCCCCAGGCAGTTGGCGGAAGCTTTGATCGATGACATGGTAGCCGCGCGTTGGGGGCGCATCATCAACATCACCGGCAAAAGTGAGCCGGACCAGGTGAACGGTGCCTTTTGTGCAAAGGCCGCTCTGCACAGTTGGGCCAAAGGACTTTCACGCATGGTGGGGCCACATGGCATCACCGTCAATTGCATTCCCCCAGGGCACATTGATTCTGAACAAATTCAGCGCAACCACTCGGCCGCGTTTCGCCAAGACCAAATTGACAACCACATCCCCATGCGGCGCTACGGAACAGCCGAAGACGTGGCCCATTTGGTGTGTTTTTTGGCCTCGGATGTGGCCAGTTACATCAACGGCACATTGATCCCGGTTGACGGCGGCCTGCGCCGTTACCAGTTTTGACAGCCATATGAATCCGTCTCATTTGCGCGCCAGCGTGGTCGGTGTCGGCAACACCCGCTATGGGGTTATGCCAGAACTCGACGCCTACGACCTGGGCCTGTGGGCCTTGAAGGATGCGTTGGCCGACGCCGGGATGGATTTTTCTGACATTGATGGCTTGATCCTCAACCGCATACCGGACTACCAACGCTTTGCCGAGTTGTGCGGCATCAACCCGGCCTACACACTGACCACGCCAGGTCATGGGCGCTTCAGTGGGATTTGCATACAAACCGCTGCGGCTGTGTTGCAAGCGGGCTTGGCCAAAACCGTGGCTTTGGTGTATGGCAACAACGGCAAATCTGCCGGTGCACGCTATGGCGGGGAAAGCGACAACTATGGCAGCGGGGGTGCCGGTCTGTGGTTCCCCTACGGCATGACCTCGCCAGGTGCATTCCATGCCTTGATGTGGCAGCGCCACATGGCGATGTATGGCACCCGGCCCGAGCAATTGGCAGAGGTTCCCATGGCATTCAGACACCATGCCAGCCTCAACCCGCAAGCCGTGATGCGCAAAAGCTTTGACTTGGACGCGTATTTGGATGCGCGGTTCATTTGTGAACCCTTGCGCTTGCTCGATTACTGCCTCATCAATGATGGTGGTGTGGCCATGATCATGACCTTGGCAGACCGCGCCCGAGATGGGCGCCAAACGCCGGTGCATTTGGCGGCTTTCGCGCAACGATCGCAGTTTGTGGATTCGACCTTTCCGCCTGAGGATTTTTGGCGCGAGCCCATGGTGCAGGCGGGCGCCGAAACATTTGCCAAGGCAGGCATTTCGCACGCCGATGTCGATGCCTTGATGGTGTATGACAATTTTTCCCCGACGGTAATGTTCAGCTTGGAGGGCTTTGGCTATTGCCCGGTGGGCGAAAGTGGCTCGTTTGTAGAGGGTGGCACTTTGCAGTTGGGGGGGCGTTACCCCACCAACACCTCTGGGGGTCATTTGTCAGAGTCTTATATGCAAGGGTGGGCGCTGAATGTCGAGGCCGTGCGCCAAATCCGTGGCAACTGTGGTGAGCGCCAAGTTCCCGGTGCAGAATTCGTCCATTACATGGCTGCAGCGCCTGTGATCAGTTCCATTTTGTACACCACCCATGAGCGATAAACACAGCACCCTGGGTGGGACCAAACCGGCGCCTGCCAAACCAATGCCCAGTGTGGATGATCCATTCAATGCGCGGTTTTGGGCTGGCCTGCGCCAAGGCCGTTTGATGTTGCAGACTTGCATGGACTGCCACGCGCCGCGTTTCCCCGCATCGCGGCATTGCCCGCATTGCCACAGTGAATCCGGCGATTGGCGGGAGGTCGATGGGCATGGCGTGGTGGAGTCTTTTTGCACTTTTCACAAAGCCTATTGGCCCGGCTTTGCTGCCGATGTGCCGTATTCCGTGGTCCAAGTGCGCATGTCCAATGGGGTGCGCTTTTATTCCAATTTGGTGGGGGTCGATACCTCGGCCATTCAGATGGGCATGAAAGTCCAAGCGGTGTTTGAACCCGTGGATGGCAGTGATGTCACTTTGTTGAAATTCAAGCCGATGGCTGAGGCATCGCCATGAAAGCGGTGGTGGTGAGCCAAGCGGGTGGCTTGGATGCGATGTCGTACACGGATATTCCTGACCCCCAACCGAAGGCCAACGAGTTGGTGTTGAAGGTTCACAGTTGCGGTGTTTGTTTCCATGATGTCCTGACCCGCAACGGCACCCTGAAAGCAGGGGTCAGCTTGCCCTGTGTGTTGGGCCATGAAGTGGCGGGCACCGTGCTCGAATGTGGCCCGCAGGTCAAGGGATTCAAGGTGGGTGATCGAGTGGCCACCACCCAACGCTCGTACATCTGCGGCCATTGCCGATTTTGTCGCTCGGGATTTGAACCGCTTTGTGCGCAGCGCGTTTTTTTGGGAGACGTGGGTCTGGTTGGTGGTTACGCGCAATATCTGGCCATTTCTTCAGACTGCATTGCCCATGTGCCAGAGGGTGTTGACTTGGATCATGCGGCGGTGGCCGCTTGTGCGGTGGGCACTGTGTTGAATGCGGTGCGTGACGTGGGCCGGGTGCAAATGGGGGAAACCGTTTTGATCACCGGTGCAGGCGGCGGTTTGGGGCTGCACGCGATTCAATTGGCCCGCTTGGCCGGCGCCCGGGTATTGGCCCAAACGACATCGCCAGACAAAGTCGAGTTGATTCGCAACATGGGCGCCCACGAAGTGGTGTTGCACAAGCGTGGGGAACCTTTTGCGCCTTTGGTGCGTGACATGACCCAAGGTCAAGGCGCCGATGTGATCATTGACAACGTGGGAACCGTGTTGTTTGAGGACATGCGCAAAAGCTTGGCCATCCAGGGGCGTTGGCTGATGATCGGTCAATTGACCGGCGATTTTGTGCCTTTCAATCCGGCCCAATTTTTTTTAAAAAATCAGTCTTTGTTGTCGGTCACCAGCACCTCCCGCACGCAACTCGAGGACGTACTCACCTTGATGCAGCGCGGGCAGATCACCCCTGTCATCGAGCGCAAGCTGCCTTTGAGCGCGGTGGCCGAGGCGCACCAAGCGGTGGAAGCTGGGCGCACCACGGGCCGTTGGTTGTTGTCGCCCCCCTGACGGGCGACTTGACCAGCGCTCGGTGAGATGGCTTAACCCTGAGCGCTCAAGGGCTGATTGAGGCGTTTTGTTGTCGCTGAACATCTATTTTTGTGGCTTTTGGCCCTGGCCTCAGAAATTACCCTGATTGCTTTTTTCCCAGCACACCTTACGCTGTCGATTGTTTGGCAACACCCTTTATTTAAATTTGGCCCAGCGCTGAATTTCCAATCCGATGAGTTCTTTGGTCTTTATTGAAAACATCTTGCAAGCTGTCGTCGCTGGCTTGTTGATTGGATCCGTTTATGGGCTCATGTGTGTGGGTTTGGGCTTGATATTTGGGTTGATGCGCGTCATCAACTTTGCCCAAGGTGAGTTTTTGATGCTGGGCATGTACGTCACTTTTTACTTTTGCACGGCTTTGGGACTGAACACGGCCCTGGGGCCCATTTTGGGCTCCTTGATTTCTGGCTTGGTTGTTTTTGTCTTGGGCCTGGCCATGCACAAAATGTTATTGGCCAAAAGTACCGGCATTCGGGTGGTGGGTACCGAAGGCGAAGGCCACTATCCTCAATTGATATTGACGCTGGGCATATCCCTGGTGTTGGCCAATGGGGCGTTGATCCTGTTTGGCAATATTTCCAAGACCGTGAGAACCCCCTTCAGCGCCACCGCTTGGGAGTTGGCCTTGGGCAGCGATGTGATGCTGTTCTTCAACAAAGCCCGCACCATGGCTTTGTTGGTGTCAATTTTGGTGGCGGTGGCCGTTTATTTGTTTGTTCACCGCACCCGCTTGGGCAAGTCTTTGCGCGCGGCGGCCGACAACGCCGCTGCGGCCACCTATATGGGCATCGATGTTGAAAAGGCGCACCGCATTTCATTTGGCTTGGGTGCCGGGGTCACAGCGGTGGCGGGTGGTTTGATTGCCAGCTACTACCCGTTTCAACCGTACATTGGACTTGATTTTGTGGTGATCATGTATGCCGGCGTGGTGCTGGGTGGTTTGGGCAGCATGATTGGCGCTTTTTGGGGTGGCCTGATGATTGGCCTCATTCAGCAGTTGTCCACCCTGTTTTTGCCCTTGCAGTTGCAAAACGCCATGATCTTCGTGGTTTTCCTGTTGATCATTTTGTTCCGCCCGCAAGGTTTGTTTGGCAAAAACGTCGAAAGAGTCTAAGTGAAGCTCGACCAACAACCCAGTCAAGTCAAAGCCATCCTGCTGCTGTCGGTGGCCTACCTTGCCTTGGCATACCTGATCAATGACAAGTACTACCAGTTGATTCTCACCATCGTGCCGATTTGGGCCATGATGGGCATCGCTTGGAACATTTTTTCTGGTTATTCCGGCTTGGTGTCTTTTGGCCATGCCGCTTTCTTTGGCATTGGTGCCTATACCGTTGCTTTGGCCATGATCCAGTGGCAACTCTCGCCTTGGTTGGGCATCCCTTTGGGAACTTTGGCCGGAGTGGTGGCCGCTGTTTTGGTGGGGTACCCTACATTTCGCTTGCGCGGGGTTTACTTTTCATTGGCCATGTTGGCCTATCCCCTCACGCTCTTGTATGTGTTTGAGTGGTTGGGCTATCAAGAGGTCACCATTCCGATGAAACGCGAGGATGGCCCTTTGTATATGCAGTTTCAAGATCAGTACGCCTACATCGTGGTGGGCATCTTGTTCTTGGCCATTTCCATCTATGTGGCGAGCCGCATCCATTCTTCGCGTTTTGGTTTATCCCTGACCGCCATCAAGCAAAACGAAGCTGCGGCTGAAGGGGCTGGCATTGACTCTGCTTGGTGGAAACTCAAAGCCATCATGGTCTCAGGCGCCATCGCTGCGGCGGCGGGGGGCTACTACGCGGTGGTGTTGATTGTGGTCACGCCGCCCTCGGTGTTTGGCATGCTGGCGTCTGCCCAAGCCATGATCATGGCTTTGTTTGGCGGGGTGGCCACCCTGTGGGGGCCGGTGTTGGGTGCGGTGGTGCTCATACCCCTGTCAGAAATTTTGCACGCAGAGTTGGGCAATCAAATCCATGGCATTCATGGGGTGGTGTTTGGTGTGGCCATCATCGCCATGATCTTGTATGCGCCAGAGGGCATTTTTCCGCGAATCCGAGACGCCATCGTGGGGCGCAAGGGTGGTGTCGATGCAGGCGACAACCGCCGCGTCATTCATGTTCCGCCGGTGGATGAAACCCAGACTCGACCAGCGGTGAGTCCAGAGGTTGCCCTGAAAGTGAGCCGCTTGTCACGCTCATTTGGCGGCCTGAAGGCGGTGTCAGATGTGTCTTTTGATGTGTATCGGGGCGAGGTTTTGGGCATCATTGGTCCCAATGGTGCTGGCAAGACCACCTTGTTCAATTTGCTCAATGGTTTCATCACCGCCAACGAAGGCTCAGTTCAGTTTTTGGGAAAAGAGTTGGTGGGCCTCAAGCCCAACCAGGTTTGCCGCGAAGGCGTGGGGCGAACTTTTCAGGTGGTGCGGCCATTTCCGAGGCTTTCGGTTTTGCAGAATGTGGTGGTCGGTGCTTTTGTGTCACAACCCGACAACGACGAGTTGGCAGTCTCTCAAGCGCGCGATGCCCTGGAAAGGGTGGGCATGCTGGAGCATGCCAATGTGGTTGCGGGCAGCTTGAACAGTTTGGAATTGCGTTTGATGGAACTGGCGCGTGTCCTGGCTGGCAGACCCAAGTTGCTGCTGATGGATGAAACCTTGGCGGGTTTGGGGGCCGAAGAGGTCGAGACCATGCTGGCGGTGATTCGCCGCTTGGCCAATGAGGGGCAAACCATCGTCATCATTGAGCACACCATGCAGGCCATGGTGCGCATTGCCGATCGCTTTGTGGTGTTGGACCACGGGTCCGTATTGGCTGTGGGCAAGCCCATGGAGGTCACCAAAGATCCTTTGGTGATCGAAGCCTATTTGGGTAAAAAGTGGATGGACCATGCTAAGCATTGAACACCTGAGCACCTCCTATGGTGGCCTCCAAGCGCTCTCCGATGTGTCGGTGAGCGTGGGCGAGGGGCAATTTGTGGCCATCGTGGGTCCCAACGGTGCGGGCAAAACCACATTGTTCAAATCCATTTCCGGCACTGTCACCCCGCAAAGCGGCAAGATCACTTGGTTTGGACAAGATCTGATGGCGATCCCCCCCGCCCGTCGCCCGCACATGGGCATTGCCCACGTGCCGGAGGGGCGGCAAGTGTTCAAAGAACTGTCGGTCTTTGAAAACTTAGAGATGGGCGCCCAAACTGAAAAGGGACAAGCTGATTGGGCGAAAAATCTCGATCAGATGTACAGCTTGTTTCCGATTTTGTCGACACGAAAGAATCAAC
>CANFPJ010000004.1 GCA_947448885.1 Comamonadaceae bacterium | reverse complement strand
GCAAATATCTGGGACACCTATGCCAGCTTCAACCCTTTTGACTGAATCAATGATCTGGCTGTCTGTGAATTTCGATCTCTTCATTTAGAACCTCTTCCATTGGAAAAAATTCTACTTCTCACACCTTTGGTTCTTGGGGACGATTACCCTTGCACCATGCCCGCACCACCCATGCCAACCTGTGGGAGCGGATGTGGCTGGCGCCGTATTGGGTGAATTACCACTGCGAGCACCACATGTTCACCCAAATCCCGTGCTGGAATTTGCCCTTGGCGCACCGCATGCTGCATGCAAAAGGGGTGACCGCGCGCATGAACACCGCCCCCAGTTATACCGCCTTGTTGCGCCAGGCCGCGCCGACATAAAGCCTGAGGCGAGTCCAGCGAAAGGTCACGGGCGCGCTTGCCAACCCTGGCGATTTTTTGAGTCCGTCATGACAAGTCCGCAGCGACGTGGAAATATGTCTTGGCTTGAAAACATGGGCCTATCGGCCATCCACCCCCAGCAAGCGGTGCAAATGGGTGGACGTGGTGGTGTATTGCAGCGAGGTTCTTTCGCCGGGGCGCAAGCGCGCGGCGATGGCAAACGCGGCCAAAGTGGCTTCGTGGAAGCCACACAAGATCAATTTTTGTTTGCCCGGGTAGGTGTTGACATCCCCCACGGCAAAAATGCCGGGCACCGAGGTGGCAAAACTGGCGCTGTCAACCACCAATTGTTTGCGTTGCATGGCCAATCCCCATTCGCTCAGCGGCCCCAATTGCGGTGACAAACCGAGTTGCACCCAAATTGCTTCACAGGGCAAGGTGTGGGTTTCGCCTGCGCTGCTGACCCAATCCACGGCTTGCATCCGCTGGTCTTGCAATCGTGGCTCCAGCAGTTGACCAATGTGCAGCTGCAAACGGCCTTCGCGCACCCACTGACGCATGCGCTCGATCAGGGCCGGTTCTGCGTCCCACACATCGCGCCGGTGCATCAAACCCACCCGGGTGGGCGCGTTGGGGCCAGACAAGTCGCACAACTGCAAGGCGGCCTGGATGGCGGTGCCGTCGCCGCCCACGACCAAGCAGGCCTGGCCCGCAAACACCGATGGGTCGTGCCCGGCAAAGAAAACCTGGCTCCCGCGCAGCGGTTTGAAACCAGCGGCGGGCAGTTGGCGCGGCTCAAAGGCACCCACGCCAGCGGCGATGGCCACGCTGCGGGCCTGAACGTGCAAGCCTTGTGCGGTTTGCACTGCAAATCCATCGCCTTGGGGTACCAAACGGCTCACGCTGTGACCGCCGTGAAACACCGGCGCAAAGGGCTTGACTTGGGTTTGCAGCCGCTCGATCAGCTCTTTGCCAGTACAGCGCGGCAGGCCGGGGATGTCGTAAATGGGTTTGTCGCCGTACAGCTCGGTGCACTGGCCGCCAGGGTGGGGCAGGCTGTCGACGATGTGGCAGCGGATGTCTTGCAGGCCCAGCTGAAAAGCCTGAAACAGGCCCACCGGTCCGGCACCGATCACCAGTGCATCGGTGGCGACGGGCGCTGACACGGGGGCAGGGGGAGACGGGTTCAGCGGGTGAGCTCGCTCAACTTGCCCGTTTTCTCTTTCCAGTCGTCAGCGTCGGGCATGGGCATCTTGCGCTTGGTGATGCTGGGCCAGCCAGAACGGGCCAACTCCACGTTCAGCGCAATCATGTGCTGCTGGTCGCTGGGCACATCTTCTTCGGCGTAGATGGCGTTGACTGGGCACTCGGGGATGCACACGGCGCAGTCGATGCACTCATCTGGGTCGATGGTCAGGAAGTTGGGGCCTTCGCGGAAGCAGTCCACGGGGCAAACATCAACACAGTCGGTGTATTTGCAGCGGATGCAGGATTCGGTGACAACGTGGGTCATGGTGGCGATGTGTAAGCTGAGAGTGACAGTATTTTAGGCCAGCCCGGCCAACCCCCCTGGGCGTGTTGGCATAGCGGCGGATGGCGGGGACGTCGGGGTGCGGCAAGGCGCTGTGAAAGGTCGGGCAGTGTGGCGGTGCGTGGTGAAGGAGGCGGCGCACGCGGCGCGTCAAGCCAACACCAAGGCGGCCCCTGCCGTGCGGTGGCTGGCGGGGTCGACCAGCACCAGGGAACCCAGGGGGCGAGAGGTGGCGAATGGGCTCACCGGCAGGGCTTGTTGCAAACCCAACACCACTTGGCCAATGGCATTGGCAGGCAACTCTTGGGCCGGGGTGGCCGCCAAGGTGTGGATGTCGGTGCGGTGATCGATGGCTTTGACCTTGGCCTTGACCCAGCGGTGACCATGCAATGCCCAGTAAACGCGACCCACCACCAGCGGCTCATCGTCCAGCCAAGCCACGGTGGCGCGGACCTCGGTTTGACCGGCCTGCGGCCATGGGGCTTTGTCGGGGTTTTGCGCCAGCAGCCAGTCGCCGCGCGAAATGTCGAGTTCGCGGTCGAGGACGATGCCTGCGCTGTGTCCCGCGCCCACGCTTTGCGACTGGCGCACCGTGTTGAGCACCTGCGCAACCTGGGCGGTCTGACCGCTGGGAAAGACCCGCACACCGTCGCCCACTTGAACTTGGCCGGTGGCCAGCCGGGTCCAGAAAATGCGACGCCCTTGGTGGGTGTCGGCCCGGTCATGGTGCTTTTCCACCCACTGCACCGGCGCGCTGAAGGGCAGGTGCAACTCGGCGGGGCTGGTGGGCAAGCGGTGCAAGATGTCGAGCAAGCATGGGCCGTTGTAGCCGCACCATCCCGGTTCAGCTTGGGCCACGTTGTGCCCCAACAGGGCAGACACCGGCACCACGGCAGCCACCTCGATCCCCGCTTGTTCGCTAAAGCGCAGCAAGGCTTGGCGGATGTTTTCATAGGCCTGGCTGGGGTTGTCCACCGCATCGAGCTTGTTGATGGCCAACACCACGGAAGGCACCCGCAACAGTTTCAGCAACAGGCTGTGGCGGCGGGTTTGCGGCAACAAAGCCAGCTGGGGGTGGGTGGCATCGAGTTTGGTGGCGTCCACCAAGACCACAGCGGCGTCGGCGCTGGACGCGGCGGTGACCATGTTGCGGGTGTATTGCTCGTGCCCTGGCGCGTCGCCGATGATGAACTTGCGCTGCTCAGTAGAAAAGTAGCGGTAGGCCACATCGATGGTGATGCCTTGCTCGCGCTCGGCGCTCAGGCCGTCGGTGAGCAAGGCCAGGTCGGTTTGTCCATGGCGTTGCACACCGGCCAGATGGTCTTGCAAAACCGCTTTGGTGTCGACCAGCAAGCGGCCGATCAGGGTGCTTTTGCCATCATCCACCGACCCACAGGTGATGAATTTCAAGGCGGCGTGGGTGTCGCTCATCAGAAATACCCTTCGAGTTTGCGTTTTTCCATGGAGGCGTCGGAGGTTTGGTCGTCCATGCGGGTGGCACCGCGCTCACTCACCTCAGCGGCCAAGGTTTCAATGACGATCTGCTCGGGCGTGCGGGCCAAGCTCTCCACCGGGCAGGTGCAGGTGATGTCGCCCACGGTGCGAAAACGCACCGCGCGCTCGACCACGGTTTCGCCAGCGCGCGGCGGCGTCAGATCGGTCACGGGCACCAGCAAGCCACGGCGCTCCACCACGCTGCGGGTGTGGCTGTAATAAATAGAGGGCAGGGCGATGCGCTCTCGGGCGATGTATTGCCACACATCCAACTCGGTCCAATTGGAGATGGGAAACACGCGGAAATGCTCGCCCGGTTGCAAGCGGGTGTTGAACAAGTTCCACAACTCCGGTCGCTGGGCTTTGGGTTGCCATTGGCCAAAACCATCGCGGTGGCTGAAGATGCGCTCTTTGGCGCGGGCTTTTTCTTCGTCGCGTCGCGCGCCGCCCATCAAGGCGTCAAAACGGAACTCTTCGATCGCCTCCAGCAGCGTGACCGATTGGTGCACGTTGCGGCTCTCACCGGGGTGGGCGAGGCGCACGGTGCCGCGCCGCATCGAGTCTTCGACGCTGCGCACAATCAATTCGGCACCCAGTTCTTGGGCGCGAAAGTCGCGGAAATCGGTCACTTCCGGGAAGTTGTGGCCGGTGTCGATCATCAGCAGGGGAAAAGGCAGGCGGCCCCCGTGTTGGCGGTCGATGAAGGCCTTTTCAGCGCAGCGCAGCATGACCAATGAGTCTTTGCCACCAGAGAACAACAAGGTGGGCCGCTCAAAGGTGGCGGCCACCTCGCGCAGGATGAAGATGGTTTCTTCTTCCAGGGCGTCCAGGTGGGCATTGCTCAACGGGGCGAGCAGGTCGGGTTCGGCGCGTGCATTCATGCGGTGGCTCCGGTGGGGGTGGCTGACTCGGGGGCTTCGGGGATGGGGCTGGCAGTTGCAGTTGCAGTGGCAGTGGCAGTGGCAGTGGCAGTGGGCGCATGCAGGCCGCATTCTTTGGCCGATGCGTTTTCCCACCACCAGCGGCCGGCGCGAAAGTCTTCGCCCAGGCTGATGGCGCGGGTGCACGGCGCGCAGCCAATGCTGGGGAAAAACTGGTCGTGCAGCGGGTTGTAATCCACGCCGTGGGTGGCGATGTAGTGCCAGACATCGCCCCAGGTCCATTCGACCAAGGGATTGATTTTGGTCAGCGCCACGCCGTTTTGGGTGTCGGCTTGCACCGCTTGCACCTCGGCGCGGGCGTTGGATTGTTCGCGGCGCAAGCCCGTGATCCAGGCGCGCTGACCGGCCAAAGCGCGCCCCAGGGGCTCCAGTTTGCGGATTTGGCAGCAGGCTTGGCGCTCGGCCTGGCTGTTGTAAATGGCGGTCTGACCGGGGTGGCGAACAAAGTTCAACACCGCCAAGCGCTGCGGTTGCAACACCTCCACGGGCGTGTGGGAAAACGCCTGCAAGCGCTCGAGCAAGGCCAGGGTTTCGGTGTGCAGCGCCCCGGTGTCGAGCACAAAGACCGGAATCGCCAGTTGCAAACGGTTGATCACATCGGTGATGACCACGTCCTCGGCACCCAGGCTGGAGGCTTGCTTCAGCGGGCTGAAGTCGCGGGCTGCACTTTGCAGCAAGGCCTGGGTTTGCGCCAGATTGTGCGCAAAGTCAGGGCTGGGTTGGGCATGCAAGCGTGTGGCGGGGGTCTTGGCCGGCTGCTGGAGCGGGTGGAGGGACGTGGACGCGTTCATGGCTGTGCGGTGCTGGGTGGTGGGGCATGCCCTGCTGCCGACTGGCCAGACCCGAAATGGGGCTGGCCATGAACGGCGTCGCCTTGGTAGAAGCCATGGAAATGGCCCAGCAACTGGCGGCCCAGTGCCAGGTCTTGTGCGTTGGCCAAGACCGCGCTGCTGAAACCGCTGCGCGCCATTTGTTGCAACTGGTCCACCCGCACATCGCCGCAGGCGCGGATGTCGCCGCTGAAACCATGGCGGCGGCGCAACAACCAGGCTTGGCTGAACGCGCGGCCATCGGTGAATTTGGGAAAGTTCAACTCGATGCGTTGCACCTGCTGCACCTCGACGGCATGCAGATCGGCATCGTTGGGCAGGCGCAGCACGCCGGGCTCGGCGGGCACCTCTGCGCCATCGTGGGGTTGCCCCTGGGCCACTGTGGCGGATAACAAATGCAGTGAAAGTGTGGTCATGGCGGGCCTTCAGGCTGGGCTGTGTTCGGTGTGGGTCAGGGGCGCAGCGGGCGAGCGGCTGGCATGGGCTGCGCGCTTGAAGGGCTCGTGGCCAACGCGCTTCAAGGCGTTGGCAAAGGTCTCGCCAGGCTGGCGCACATCGCGGTAGGTGTCCAAAACCGCTTCGATCACATCCACCACCTCGTGGGCGGAAAAGGATGGGCCCACCACCTTGCCGGCTTGGGGGACACCGCTCAAGACCGAGCCGTCCGAGCCGCCCAAGGTGATTTGGTACCACTCTTGGCCGTCCTTGTCGACGCCCAAGATGCCAATGTGGCCGCTGTGGTGGTGACCGCAGGAGTTGATGCAACCGCTGATGTGCAGGTCAATTTCACCCAGGTCAAACAACTCATCGAGGTCTTGGTAGCGCTCGGTGATGGCCGCTGCGATCGGCAGCGATCGCGCATTGGCCAAGGCGCAATAGTCGCCACCTGGGCACGCGATCATGTCGGTGAGCAAGCGGGTGTGGGGCCGGGCCAGACCCAGCTTGCGTGCTTGGCGCCACAGGTCGGGCAGTTGGTCGCAGGGCACCCAGGGCAGGACCAGGTTTTGGTCGTGCGACACGCGCAATTCACCCGAAGAAAACGCGTCGGCCAATTCGGCCGCTGCATCGAGTTGAGCGGCGTTGGCGTCGCCAGGTGCTTGTCCCAGGCGTTTGAACGACAAGGTGACGATGCGCAAATGCGGATCGCGGTGGGCGGCCACGTTTTGTTGCAACCAGCGGGTGAACTCGGCGTCGTCATGCGCGGCCACCTCCAAAATGCGTTGCATCTTGTGGTCCACAGGGCTGTGGGTGGGTTTGGCCGGCGGTTGGAAGCTTTGGCTGACGCGTTTCAGCTCGGTCGGGGTGATGGTGTGCGGGGCGCCGTCTTGGTCCACGATGCGCTGGTACTCGGCTTCGACCTCGTCGATGTAGCGCTGGCCCTCGGCCTTGATCAGTATTTTGATGCGGGCTTTGTACAGGTTGTCACGCCGCCCCCACAGGTTGTAGACGCGCACCACGGCTTCTAAATAGTTGAGGATTTGGTCCCATGGCAAAAATTCACGCAAAACACTGGCAATGACCGGGGTGCGACCCATGCCGCCGCCGGCCAGCACCCGAAAGCCCAAGGCGCCTTGGGCATTGCGCAGCAGATGCAAGCCCACGTCGTGCCAGGCGGTGGCGGCGCGGTCTTCGCTGGCGCCGGTGATGGCAATTTTGAATTTGCGCGGCAAAAACGCAAATTCGGGGTGCAGGGTGCTCCATTGGCGCATGATTTCTGCAAAAGGGCGCGGATCGGCCAGCTCGTCAGCGGCAATGCCGGCGCGCTCGTCACTGGTGATGTTGCGGATGCAGTTGCCACTGGTTTGGATGCCGTGCATGTCCACCGAGGCCAGCAAATCCATCACCTCGGCACTGCGCGCCAACGGGATCCAATTGAACTGGACGTTTTGCCGGGTGGTGAAGTGGGCGGTGCCCGTGACCAAGCGCGGTGCCGCGCCAATCGCATCTTGTTGGCGCTGGGCCTGGGCCAATAATTCGACATCGGGTTGGTCAAACTCACGGGCAATGCGGGCCAACACCCGCAGCTGTGCCGACGACACCTCACCATATGGCACGGCCACGCGCAGCATGGGGGCGTAGCGTTGCACATACCAGCCGTTTTGCAGCCGCAGGGGGCGAAAGGCATCGTCACTCAATTGGCCGGCCAAGTGCCGGGTCAGTTGATCTCGGTACTGGGCGGCGCGATCACGCACAAATTGGCGGTCAAAGTCGGTGTAGGCGTACATGCGGTAGAAGGGCTGGGCTCATGACTGGAAGCACCGTACTGTAGATTCAAGTTATATCAACTCAAACAATGATTTAGTTTGAGGCATATACAAAAATCGCATATGGCCCTTGAAAACCCATGCCATTCAATGGTTTAGGCTTGTTTTTTAAAGCGCCCCGGCCGCAGCAAATGGGCGATGTCTGGGTCCATGGGCAAAGGTTCACCGCAAATTTGCGCCGCCAGCAAGTGGCCGCACAGCATGGACAGGGTGATGCCGCGCGAACCCAGGGCGGTCAACACGTGCACGCCCGGCGCACCCAGGGGGGCCAGCGAGCCCACCACCGGCAGTCGGTCAGAGGTGGTGCAACGCACCCCCGCCCAGTTGCGCAAGCCCAAAGTATTTGAGGTGGCGAAAGCATCTGTGCCTTCAGGTTCCGGCACCCAGCCGGCCAGTTGGGGCAACAGGCTTTGAAGCTGGGCCAGATTGGTGGCCTGATCTGCGGCCAGGCAAACGGCATCCTGGCGGCTGTGGTCATAGGTCGAGCCGTACCACCACATCGGGCCGTCATCCCCCATGGGCACCTGGCTGATCAAGCTGCCCAAGCCATTGACCGGATGGGGTGGCAAGAGGCCGCCCATCGCGCTTGCCATGGCCCCCCCCGTGACCTGGCCGCGCAGCGGCTCCAAGGGCCAATGGGCGCTGGGCAACAGTGGCGCCAGCAAACCCAGGCTGGACGGCCCCAGGGCAATCACCACCTGTTCAGCCGGGTGTGGGTGGCCTTGCTCGTCCACCGCCACCCAAGTGCTGGGGGGTGTTCCCGGCTGCAGGCTGACCACCCGCGTGTTGCCGCACCAATGGATGTGGGGATGGTCCAGCAAGGAGGCGACCAACCGCGCTGGTTTCATCCAGCCCGCATGGGTGTGCCAAATGCCTTTGGGCTCCAGGCCAAAGCCGGATTCTGGTGGGGGCAATCCGGCGCTGAGGTGTTGAGCATCGCTGGCCGGGGCGAACCAATCTTGTGCCGCGCCCATGAGTTGAAACTCATTTTCATTAGGCAGCACCCAAGACAGGGGCCAGCGGCCACGGCGTGCCTTGCCACTCATGCGGCGCTCGAGCAACCCGCTGGGCGACCAATCCTCACCCGCTTGTAAATGCGCCCGCGCATGGGCCAGCACCTGGCGCAGCCCTGCGCGGGTCAGGCGCGACAAGGGGTTGTCGTCGCCCGACACATGGGGCGTCATCAAGCCCACGGGCAAGCCCGATGCCCCATGGGCGGGCGTGGGACCGGCATCCAACACGGTGACCTCGAAACCATGCGTGGCCAAGGCCCGGGCTGCGCTGGCGCCAGCCAAACCGCCACCCAAGACCAGGGCGGCTCGCCTGGGCGCGCCATTTGGGCGACCACGATCGGCTGTTGATGTGGAGCCAGAGAGCGTGGGGGGTTGGCCCCAAACCTGATGCGGGGTTTGGTTCCACCAGCTTTGGCAGGCCGCTGATTCACCCACCCACAGGCTCAGTTGCACACGCCCATCGGCCCAAGCCAAGCGATGCAGACCGGGCAACAAACCCCAGCAGGCCTGGGCGCAATCTTGGGCCAGGTGTTTCAAGTGCGGCCAGTCTTGTCCCAGCTTCTCCCAGTCTTGGGTCAGAGGCGGCGCTTGGGTGCGGGCCAGCCAATGCAAGCGTTGGGGGGCATGTGGGTCTTGCTGCCACATCGCCCAAGTGGTCAACAAAGTCATGCCCCATTCGCCATCGGGCAAGCGCAAAGTCCAGTGGTCACTATGGGCCCAAGCGCGCGGACCCGTACCCAGGTGACTCGCTGTCAGTGCGGGCTGTAGATGGGGGGGGACAAGAACTGGGTCCAGTCCCTCATCTGTCATGGGCGGGTGCAACGCAGAGTGGCCCAGTACCCTGGGGGCGTCGCCGTGAAGGCGAAGGGCAGATCTGAGTTAAGCGCTGGGGGGCACATAGCCCTGGGCCGCGTCAGCACCATCGCCAAAAAAGTGGTTTTCCATTTGGCGCGCCAGGTATTGGCGGGCACGCAGATCGGCCAGGTTGAGTCGGTTTTCATTGACCAACATGGTTTGGTGCTTCAACCAGTCGGCCCAAGCCTGCTTGCTCACGCTTTCCCAAATGCGTTTGCCCAGGTCGCCAGGGTAGGGGGGGAAGTCCAAACCTTCGGCCTCTTGTCCGAGTTTGATGCATTGAATGGTGCGTGCCATGGGGTGTGTTCTCCGTTTGAATGGGGCGAACTTTAGCAAGCTTTGCAAGGCCCGAGGAAAAAGCCGGTTCTGCACAGGCGACGGGGACCGCCTGGGGGCATCAGGCTGGGGCACGATCACTTGTTGCCTTCCGCTTTCGCTTCCGCTGGTTGCTGGTTGCTGGTTGGCCCGCTCTGCCGCCACTGCGATGCGTCAGGGCGGCGCGAGGTACCCGATCAAATGCCTTTGCGTGGGGCCAGCAACTGGTGCACTGCCGACGCGATGGCCTCGGGGCCGATCCGCGACACCGCTTCCAAGCCCGGCGAGTAACCCACCGGGATGCGCGGCGCGCCCAGGCGCTGGACGCGCGCACCGAGTTGTTCGGCCACGGTGGCGGCGATTTCGGCGCCAAATCCGGCCGCTTGCACGGCTTCGTGCACCACCAGCAAGTGGCCGGTTTTGCCGCACGAGTTCAACACGGTCTCGCGGTCCCAGGGCCAAATGGTGCGCAAGTCGATCAATTCGACCGAAATGCCTTGCGCCGCCAAGGCCTCGCAAGCGGTTTGGCAGGCGAGCAATTGGCGGCTCCAACTCACCAAGGTGACCTGTTCGCCCACCCTTTGCACCGCTGCTTTGCCCAAGGGAACGCTCAGGTTCACATCCACCGCACCGGTTTGGCCCCACAGGGTTTTGTGCTCCAGGTAAATCACCGGGTCGCCACTTTGCAAGGCCGCGCGCAACAAGCTGTGGTTGTCTTGTGGGTTGCCGGGGCACACCACCACCAAGCCGGGCAAATGGGCGAACCAAGCCTCCAGCGATTGAGAGTGTTGGGCGGCCGAGGCGTCCCAAATGCCCATGGGCATGCGCGCCACCAAGGGCACCCGGCCTTGGCCACCAAACATATAGCGGTTCTTGGCCGCTTGGTTGACGATTTCGTCCATGGCGCACAGGGCAAAGTCGACCACCCGCATTTCCACCACGGGGCGCAAACCGGCCAGGGCCATGCCCACGCCGCCGCCCATGATGGCGGCTTCGCTGATCGGGGTGTCGATCACCCGCTGTGGGCCAAACTGGGCTTGCAAGCCTTTGTACTGGCCAAAAATGCCGCCGCGCCCGACGTCTTCGCCCACCACCACCACCCGGGGGTCGGCTTGCATTTCCAGCGCCAGGGCTTGCACAGCCGCTTCGCTGTAACTCCATTGGGGCAAGGTGTTCAGTACCACTGGCCGTCTCCTGTGGTTTGGATGTCGGTGAAGGCGCCCGAGGACTCGGGCCAGGGGGCGGCGTCGGCGGTTTGCATCGCCTGCGCCACTTCGGCGTTGGCGGCGGCGTCGATCGCGTCCAGTTCGGCGCTGCTGCCGCCCATGGCCAAATAACGGGCACGGGCATGGCCCAAAGGTTCGGTTTTCAAAGCCGCGGCCAATTCGGCGGGGTCGCGGTAAGCGGCCAGGTCCACCGACACATGGCCTTTGATGCGGTAGGTCAGGGCGTGCAACAAGCGTGGCCCGCTGCCAGCGCGAAGCCCCACAACCAGGGCTAGGGCCGCATCGTGCACGGCCAGCACATCGTTGCCGTCCACCGTGGTGGCCGGGATGCCCAAACTCTCGCTGCGCGCCGAGGCGCCGCCGCCCGCGATCATGGGGCCACTGGCGGTGGTGGCGCTCCAGCGGTTGTCTTCACACACAAACAGCACGGGCAACTGGTGCACTTGGGCCCAATTGAGCGACTCCAAAAAGGGGCCGCGGTTGATCGCCCCATCGCCAAAAAAGCACACCGTGATGTCGTCGCGCCCCAGCAGCTTTTGCGCATGTGCCGCGCCAGTGGCGATTGGCAAACCCGCCGCCACC
The DNA here is from genome assembly GCA_947448885.1 of Comamonadaceae bacterium. Classification (GTDB taxonomy): domain Bacteria; phylum Pseudomonadota; class Gammaproteobacteria; order Burkholderiales; family Burkholderiaceae_C; genus Limnohabitans. The sequence goes on along the minus strand of CANFPJ010000004.1, from coordinate 69,403 downwards.
ACGCCATTGGCCCCGAGCATGCCGACCGAAAAGTCAGCGATGTGCATCGAGCCGCCTTTGCCGCCATTGAAGCCGTTGGCCTTGCCATACAGCTCGCCCATCATGCGGGCCAAATCAGCGCCTTTGGCCAAGGTGTGGCCGTGCCCCCGGTGGGTGGATGTGAGGTAATCGCTGGCGCGCAAATGGGCACACACGCCCACGGCCACCGCCTCTTGGCCGGTGGACAGGTGCAATGGGCCGCGCACCTTGGCGTTGCCATCGGCGGTTTTGTTATAGGCGCTGACGCCGCCTTGGCTCAAGATTTCGGCGGCATTTTCAAAGGCGCGGATGCGCGCCATTTGGGTGTAGAGCTGTCCCAACAAGGGGGTTCGGTGGGTGTCTGACAAGGGGGGCTCCAAGGTTTTGGGGGCCTGTGGGATGGCTTGGCCAATGAGTGTAGCGGCCTGCTGTTCAGGGGCTGGGGTGGGTGTCAGCAAGGCACTGGAATGGTGCGCTATGCTCGAAGGCTTTAAAGTGTTGGCATCGCCCTCCGACCCATGAACTCCCCTTCCTCATCCCTTGAAGACCGCCTGGGCGCGGGCTTGCTGGCCGTTTTGCTGTTGATCACCTTGGTCAACGTGGTGGTGCGTTACTTCACCGATCAATCTTTTGCCTGGACCGAAGAAATTTCCTGCATCTTGATGCTGTTGCTGGCCATGGCGGGCAGCGCCGCTGCCTTGGTTCGCGACACCCACATTCGGGTGGAGTTTTTCTTTGAAAGCGGCTCGGCCCAACGCCAACACCGCTTGGCCTTGCTGTCGGCGCTGTCGAATGTCCTGTTGTTTGCCATCATGGGCGTGTTGTCGGCGCAAATGGCCTGGGACGAATTTCGCTATGACGAAACCTCCCCCGCCATTGGCGTGCCCAAGTGGTGGTATTCGGTGTGGCTGCCCATTTTTTGTGGTGTGGTCTGCACCCGGGCCCTGCAGCGCTACCAACGTTTGCGGGGCCCAGCATGATTGGTGCTTTGCTGTTCGTCAGTTTCGTGGTGCTGATGTTGGCCGGTGTGCCCATTGGCGTGGCCCTGGGTTTGGGCGGCGTCTTGGCCATCGGCTTGGCCAACTTGGACACCGCGCACTTTGGCTTGCTGGCGGTGCCGCAAAACTTTTATGCCTCGCTGACCAAATACCCCTTGCTCGCGCTGCCCATGTTTGTGCTGGTGGGCTCGATCTTTGACCGCTCTGGCGTGGCCCAGCGCTTGGTGAACTTTGCTGTGGCCATCATTGGGCGCGGCCCCGGCATGTTGCCGGTGGTGGCCATCATGGTGGCCATGTTTTTGGGCGGTATTTCCGGTTCTGGCCCGGCCAATGCGGCGGCCGTGGGCGGGGTGATGATCGCGGCCATGGCCCGCGCCGGCTACCCGGCGGCTTTCTCGGCCTCGGTGATTGGCGCGGCGGCGGCCACCGACATCTTGATCCCGCCATCCATTGCCTTGATCGTCTACAGCGTGTTGGTGCCCGGGGCTTCCGTGCCGGCTTTGTTTGCCGCTGGTATGGTGCCGGGCATTTTGGCCGGCTTGGCTTTGATCTTGCCGACCATTTGGCTGTCGCGCCGACATGGTTTGGGGCAGGGCGAAGCCAGCCAAGAGCGGCCGCCTTTTTGGGCCAGCATGCGCGAGGCCTTTTGGGGTTTGTTGGCGCCGTTTTTGATTTTGGGCGGCATGCGCATGGGTTGGTTCACCCCCACCGAAGCCGCGGCCGTGGCCGTGGCTTACGGCTTGTTCGTGGGCATGCTGGTGCACCGCACCATCAAAATCGCCGATTTGTTCCCCATCTTCAAGGAAGCGGCCGAAATTTCTGCGGTGATTTTGCTCATCATTGGCTTGGCTTCCATCTTTGCCTACTCGGTCAACACCTTGAGCATCATCGACCCCATCACCCAGGCGATTTTGCAAACCGGCTTGGGCTCCACTGGCGCGTTGTTGCTGTTGGTGGCTTTGCTGTTGGTGGTGGGCATGTTCTTGGACGGTGTGTCCATCTTTTTGATATTTGTGCCCTTGGTCATGCCCTTGATGCGCGCCTATCAATGGGACCCGGTGTGGTTCGGCATCTTGCTGACCATGATGGTGGCCGTGGGCCAGTTCACGCCCCCCATGGCGGTCAATTTGATGGTTTCATGCAAAATGGCCGGCGTTTCGATGGAGCAAACTTTTCCATGGGTGTGGTGGCTGGTGCTGGCCATGATGATCAGCATGTTGGCCGTCTTGTTTTTCCCACCTTTGGCTTTGTGGCTGCCCCAGTACCTGGGGTATTGAGTCGCAAAAAACCTTCATGAATTTTTCAACGGGGCCATTGAACCCCTTTTAACCAGGAGACCACATGAACAAACCTTCTACACGCCGCCATTGGCTCAACGCCTTGTGCTTGGGATTGGGCCTGATGGGCCTGACCGCCCAAGCCCAGCAGGCCTTGCCCGCCGGCTACAAAGCCGAGTACCGCATGTCCACCGTGGTGGGCACCGCCTTTCCCTGGGGCAAGGGCGGCGAAATTTGGGCCAATCTGGTGCGCGAGCGCACCCAGGGCCGCATCAACATCAAGATGTATCCCGGCGTGTCGCTCATCAATGGTGACCAAACCCGTGAGTTCACCGCGATTCGCCAAGGCGTGATCGATCTGGCGGTGGGTTCATCCATCAACTGGTCGCCCCAAGTCAAAGAGCTCAACCTGTTTTCGCTGCCGTTTTTGATCAAAGACTATGCGTCTCTGGACGCCCTGACCGGCGGCGAGGTGGGCAAAGACATTTTTGCCATCCTCGACAAATCGGGTGTGGTGCCCTTGGCCTGGGGCGAAAACGGTTTTCGCGAATTGACCAACTCCAAGCGTGAAATCAACACCCCGGCCGACCTCAAGGGTTTGAAAATCCGTGTGGTGGGCTCGCCTTTGTTCATCGACATGTTCACCGCCCTGGGTGCCAACCCGGTGCAAATGAGCTGGGCCGATGCCCAACCGGCTTTGTCCTCGGGCGCGATAGATGGTCAAGAAAACCCGGTTTCCATTTTCACCGCGGCCAAGCTGCACACCGTGGGCCAGAAAAACGTCACCATGTGGGGTTACATGATCGACCCTTTGGTGTTCGTGGCCAACAAAGAAATTTGGAACAGCTGGAGCGTGCAAGACCGCGACATCGTGCGCCAGGCCGCCGTGGATGCCGGCAAGCAAGAAATCGCTTTGGCCCGTGCCGGTTTGGTTGAAACCGGTCGCCCCTTGCTCAAGGACATTGAAGCCCTGGGCGTGAAGGTGGTGGTGCCCACCACATCTCAGCGCGAGCAGTTTGTCGCTGCCACCCGCGCGGTTTACAACAAGTGGAAGCCCCAGATCGGCGTCAACTTGGTGGCCAAAGCCGAAAAGACCTTGGCCAACGTCAAGTGAGTTAGCGACATCCATCAAGCTTGTGTTGGGCAAGCCGATGGAATGCCAAAGGGCCCCGTGAGGGGCCCTTTTAGTTTGGGATGGCGAAAGAACCGGGCCCAGGCGTGGCCTGCGGGCCGGGTCCAGCCGATCAAGCCAGCTTTTTGACCAAGACCACGCTTTTGCGGTCCCAGTTGTATTTGCGCTTGCGCGCTTCGGGCAGGGCGTCGATGTCGGCTTGCACAAATCCGCGCTTCAAAAACCAGTGCATGGTGCGGGTGGTCAGCACAAAAATCTGTTGAATGCCTTGGGCGCGGCAGCGTTGTTCAATGCGTTTGAGCACCTTCTCCCCATCCCCTTGGCCCTGTGAAGCGGGCGAGACGGTGAGGGCGGCCAATTCGGCGCAATGCGCCTCAGGATAGGGGTACATGGCGGCGCAGGCGAAGATCACGCCGTCATGCTCGATCACCGTGTACTGGCCAATGTCGCGCTCGATCTCGGTGCGGTCGCGCTTGACCAAGGTGCCGTCGCGCTCAAACGGCTCGATCAATTGCAAGATGCCGCCCACGTCTTCATGGGTGGCTTCGCGCAGGCTCTCTAATTTTTCGTCCACCACCATGGTGCCAATGCCGTCGTGCACATAGACCTCGAGCAACAACGCCCCATCGACCGCAAACGGCAGGATGTGGCTGCGCTCCACCCCTTGCTTGCAAGCGGTCACACAATGCTGCAAGTAGAAAGGGATGTCGGTGGGCAGTTGGGCTGGGGGCAATTGGGTCAACAAGGCCTCGGCGGCGGCCAGCGGCAACTCGGTGTCGATGGGGTTGTCTTCACCCGGTGGGTCCTGGGGCCGCACCCGGATGCCGGGGGTTTCGGTCACAAAAATCAATTTATCGGCTTGCAAGGCGCAGGCCACCGAAGTGGCGACTTCTTCCATGGTGAGGTTGAAGGCCTCGCCCGTGGGCGAAAACCCAAAGGGCGAGAGCAGCACCACCGCCCCCGCGTGCAGGGTTTGGGTGATGCCTTGCACGTCGACTTTGCGCACCACGCCGGAATGTTGGAAGTCCACCCCATCGACCACGCCCACCGGGCGGGCGGTGATGAAGTTGCCCGACATCACCCGCACCGTGGCACCGGCCATGGGGGTGTTGGGCAGGCCTTGGCTGAAAGCCGCCTCAATTTCGTAGCGCAGTTGGCCGGCGGCCTCTTGGGCGCAGTCCAGCGCCACGCTGTCGGTGATGCGCAAGCCATTCACATACTGGGGTGAATGCCCTTTGGCCAGCAGTTGCTCGTTGACTTGGGGCCGAAAGCCGTGCACCAACACCACTTTGACGCCCATGCTTTGGATCAAGGCCAGGTCTTGCACCAGGTTGGGCAATTTGCCAGCCGCAATGGCCTCGCCCGCAATGCCCACCACAAAGGTCTTGCCCCGGTGCATGTGGATATAGGGCGCCACCGATCGAAACCAGGGGACAAAGGTGAAGTTGAAAACGGTGGACATGGGGGTTCGGCAAGCTTGGCTCAGCGGATAATTGCAGATTGTCACCCAGAACACACCCCCCGCTGGGGCGCGCCCATTGAAGATTGAATTCCCCCCCGAACTGCCGGTGTCCTTGCGGCGCGACGACATCATGGCCACCATCGCCCAGCACCCGGTGGTCATCATTTGCGGCGAGACAGGCTCGGGCAAAACCACTCAATTGCCCAAGATGGCGCTGGCGCTGGGCCGTGGCGCTTGCCACACGCCAGCGGGTCAAAAACCGCGTTTGATTGGCCACACCCAGCCCCGCCGGATTGCCGCCACCACGGTCGCGCGTCGCATTGCCGATGAGCTGCAAACCCCCTTGGGCGAGGTGGTGGGTTACAAAATTCGCTTCCAAGACCGCTTGAGTCCGGGCGCCTCGGTCAAGCTGATGACCGATGGCATTTTGCTGGCCGAGACGCAAACCGACCCCTTGCTGCTGGCCTATGACACCTTGATCATCGACGAGGCCCATGAACGCAGCCTGAACATTGATTTCTTGCTCGGCTATTTGCGTCAAATTTTGCCGCGCCGTCCCGATTTGAAAATCATCGTCACCTCGGCCACCATCGACGCCGACCGGTTTGCCAAGCACTTTGCCTCGGCCCAGGGCCCTGCACCCGTGATCATGGTGTCGGGTCGCACCTACCCGGTGGAGTTGCGCTACCGCCCCTTTGAAGACAGCCGCGAATATGGGTTGAACGAGGCGATTGCCGATGCCTTGGACGAGCTGTGGCGCGACCCACGTGGTCAGGGTGATGTACTGGTATTTTTGCCCGGTGAGCGCGAAATTCGCGATGCGGCCGACCATTTGCGCGGCCATTTGACTCGCCAGCCGGCCTTGCGCGGCAGCGAGGTCTTGCCCTTGTACTCGCGCTTGTCACAGGCCGACCAAGAACGCGTGTTTGCCCCGCACCATGAACGCCGGGTGGTGTTGGCCACCAATGTGGCCGAAACTTCACTGACGGTGCCGGGCATCCGCTGTGTGATCGACGCGGGCACCGCCCGCATCAAGCGCTACAGCTTTCGCAGCAAGGTCGAGCAGTTGTTGATCGAGCCCATCAGCCAAGCCGCCGCCAACCAGCGCAGCGGCCGCTGTGGCCGGGTGGCCGAAGGCGTGTGCATCCGCCTGTACGAAGAGAAAGACCTGACCACCCGACCGGCCTTCACCGAGCCGGAAATCCTGCGCAGCTCTTTGGCGGGTGTGATTTTGCGCATGAAGTCCCTGCACCTGGGCGAGGTCGCCGAATTCCCCTTTTTAGAGGCGCCGCGGCCCAAGGCCATTGCCGATGGTTATCAACTGCTGTCAGAGCTGGCGGCGGTGGATGAGCAAAACCAACTCACGGAATTGGGCCGTGCCTTGGCGCGTTTGCCGCTGGACCCGCGGGTGGGGCGCATGGTGCTGGAAGCGCGCCAACGCCAGTCTTTGAGTGAAGTGCTGATCATCGCGTCGGCCATGGGCATCCAGGACGTGCGCGAACGCCCGCCCGAGTCGCGCGCGGCAGCCGACCAAGCCCATGCCCGTTTTGACGACGACAAAAGCGAATTTGTCAGCTACCTGCGCTTGTGGGACTGGATCGAATCGCACCGGGTGGGCGAAGACAAATTGAGCCAGCGCAAGCTGGAAAACCTGCTCAAACAAAGCTTCATTCATGTGCGGCGTTGGCGCGAGTGGCGCGATGTGCATGCGCAATTGGTGTCGGTGGTCACCGAGCAGCGCTGGACGCGCAACAGCGCACCGGCCAGCCACGAGCAATTGCACCTGTCCTTGCTGTCGGGCTTGCTCGGCAACATCGGCTTCAAACCCGATGACGATGAGGCCTACTTGGGGGCCAGGGGAATCCGCTTTTACCCCCACCCCGGCAACCGGCTGAAGAAAAAACCGGGTCGCTGGGTGGTGTGCGCCGAACTGGTGGAGACCTCGCGCTTGTTTGGCCGTGGTTTGGCGCAGCTGGACCCCACGTGGCTGGAGCAGGTGTCCGAGCATTTGCTGCGGCGCCAAATGCTGGACCCGCATTGGGACAAACGCAGTGGGGACGTGCTGGCCATGGAGCGTGCCACCTTGTATGGTTTGGTGGTTTACAGCGGTCGTCGCAAACCCTATGCCCGGGTGGACGAGGCAGGGGCGCGGCAAATCTTCATCCGCGAAGCCTTGGTCGATGGCCAACTCGATGGGGATTGGCCTTTTTTGCGCGCCAACCAGCGCTTGTTGGCCCAGGTCGAGGCCTTGGAGCACAAGTCGCGCCGCCAAGACGTGTTGGTGGATGACGCCATCATCGAGGCTTTTTACGAGGCCCAGCTCCCGGCCCATGTCAACAGCCGGCGCAGCTTGCAGCAGTGGTTTGACAAAGCCCGCGTCGCCCAGCCCGAGCTCTTGTGCATGGGGCGCGAAGACCTGATGCGCCACAGCGCCCAAAGTGTCACCGCACAGGCCTTTCCCAATGCCCTGCGTTTGGGTGGCGTGGACTGTCGCGCCGAGTATTTGCATGCACCGGGGGACGCGCGTGACGGCATCACCGTCAGCGTGCCCTTGTTTGTGCTGAACCAAGTGAGCGAAGAGCGCACCGAATGGTTGGTGCCGGGCATGCTCAAAGACAAGATTCAAGCCTTGCTCAAAAGCCTGCCGCAAAAGCCGCGTTCGCGCTTTGTGCCCCTGCCAGAGGCCGCTGCCAGGCTGGCACAAACCATGGGCGAGAACGAAGCCTTTGGCCTGGGTTCTTTGACCGAAGCCTTGTTGGCCCGGGTGCGCAGCGAAACCAGCCTGGATGTCAAACGCGCGGATTTCAAGCTGGACATGCTCAGCCCGCACTTTTTCATGAACCTGCGGGTCATCGACGAGCATGGTCGGCAGCTGGGCATGGGTCGCAACCTGGGTGCGCTCAAGGCCGAATGGGGCAGCCAAGCCCGTGGGGCGTTTCAGGCTTTGGCCCAACTCAAAACCCTGGCCCCGGCAACGCCTGGTGATCAGTCCACCACGGCCTCAGATGCCAAGCCCGCGTTGAACGCCACATCGGGGCCAAGCCTCCCGCCAACGCAGGCCAAACCCGTCGCAGGCCGATCCAACGGGGCCGCGTCCAGCGATCAAAAGTACACCGGCTGGGACTTTGGCGAATTGCCCGAATTGATGGAAATTCGCAAGTCTGGGCAAGTGTTGGTGGGCTTTCCGGCCTTGGTCGATGCGGGGGACGGCGTGTGCATCGAGGTGTTTGATGAGCCCGAAATGGCCGCCGCCAAACACCGTGCCGGCCTGCGGCGTTTGTTTGCCTTGCAAATCAAAGATGCGCTGAAGTACCTGGAAAAAAACATCCCCGACTTGCAAAAAATGGCGGTGGCTTACATGCCCCTGGGCAGCGTCGAAGCGCTGCGCGGTCAAATTTTGGATGTGGCTTTGGACCGGGCCTTTTTGCTCGACCCCTTGCCCAGCGATGCCGCCGCTTTTCAACGCCGTCTGACCGACGGGCGTGGCCGCCTGACCCTGATCGCCCAAGAGGTGGCACGCTTGGTGGGGGCGGTGTTGGCTGAATACGCCTTGGCGGTGCGCAAGATCAAAGACACCAAAAACGCCCCCGAGGCCACGGCCGACTGCGCCCAGCAGTTGCAGCGCTTGATGCCCAAAAACTTTGTCGCTGCCACCCCCTGGCCACAGCTGCAGCACTTTGCGCGCTACCTCAAAGCGGTGGTGTTGCGCTTGGACAAATGGCGCGCCGACCCGGCCCGGGATGCCCAGCGCTTGGGCGAGTTGAAACCCCAAGAACAGCGCTATTGGCGCTTGGTGGCCGAGCGCAAAGGCGTGGCCGATGAGCGCATGCTGGAGTTTCGTTGGCTGCTCGAGGAGCTGAGGGTGAGTTTTTTTGCCCAGGAGTTGCGCACCCCGCAACCGGTCAGCAGCAAGCGTTTGGACAAAGCCTGGGCCCAGCTCAACCACTGAGCCCTTCAAGCTCAGTGGGGAGCCAAGTTCAGAGGCGGGCCAAGCGCTCCAAGGCCAGGTTCAAGGTCTCGTCTTTTTTGGCAAAGCAAAAGCGAACCACCCGCTGGTCAAAACCATCGGCATAAAAGGCCGATAAGGGAATGGCAGCCACCCCCACTTCACGCGTCAGCCACTGGCAGAAGTCGCTCTCACTCAGGTTTTTTTCGGCCACTTTCAGCTCGTCAATGCGCGCACATTGAAAGTAGCTGCCCTCGCTGGGCAGCAGCTTGAAGGCAGTGCGTTCCAATCCGGCGCGGAACAGGTCGCGCTTGCGGGCATAGAAAGCGGGCAAGCCCATGTAGGGCTCTGTGTTCGCCATGAAGCGCGCCAAACCATGCTGCACCGGCGTGTTGACGGTGAACACATTGAACTGGTGCACCTTGCGAAACTCGGCGGTGAGGCTGGGCGGTGCGGCGCAATAGGCCACTTTCCAGCCGGTGACATGGTATGTTTTGCCAAAGCTGGAGATGATGAAAGCGCGCTCGGCCAAGCCCGGATAAGAGGCGGCGCTGCGGTGCACCAGCGGGGCGTAGACCATGTGTTCATACACCTCGTCACTGATCAGCAGCACCTGGGTGGGGGCCAAAATTTCTTGCAGCCGCAGCATGTCGGCATCGCTCCACACCGTGGCGCTGGGGTTGTGCGGTGAGTTGATCAGCATGGCGCGGGTGCGCGGGGTGACGGCAGCGCTGATGCGGTCAAAGTCGGGCCGAAAACTCCCCGGGGTGAGCGGTACGCGCACCACGGTGCCGCCGGCCAGTTCAATGTTGGGGATGTAACTGTCGTAGCAGGGTTCCAGCACGATCACCTCGTCACCCGCGCGCACCACCGCCAAGATGGCATTGATGATGGCTTGGGTGGCCCCGGCGGTGACGGTGATTTCTGTGTTCGGGTCGTATGTCTTCTGATACAGGGTGTGGATTTTTTGGGCGATGGCTTGGCGCAACTCCAGCACACCCAACATCGACGGATATTGGTTCAGGCCTTCGCGCATGGCGTCGCTCACCGCATCGATCAAGGCCGGGTCGCAGCCAAAGTCGGGGAAACCTTGGCCCAGATTGACCGCTTGGTGTTCGGTGGCCAGGGCCGACATGACGGTGAAGATGGTGGTGCCGACGTTGGGCAATTTGGTGTCAAGAATCGGTGTCATGGTCAAAAACAAAGATCAAGGTGGGTTGCTGGCGTGGGCCATCCAAGGCGTTTGCATGGCTTCTTGCAGGACTTTCTGGGTCAAGGCGGGGTTGAGCATTTGGGCAAATTCATAGACAAAATTCCGCAAATAAGCGCCGCGCTTGAAGGCCACACGGGCCACATTGTGGCCGAGCAAATGCCCCAGGGGTCGAGACACCAGGTCTTCTTCGTTTTTCTCGTTCATGGCCATTTCAGCCACGATGCCCACCCCCATGCCCAGCCGGACATAGGTTTTGATCACGTCCGAGTCGATGGCTTCCAAGGCCACACGGGGCTGCAAATGGGCTTTGGCAAAGGCGTTGTCAATGCGGGTGCGCCCTGTGAACGACGGGTGGTAAGTGACCAAGGGCTGGTCGGCCAAGGCGGCCAAACTCAGGGGTTGGTTCACCAAGGGATGGCCCAAGGGCAACACCAACACATGTTCCCAGGCATAACAAGGCAAGGTGACCAAATCGGGGTAATCGGCCAGGGACTCCGTGGCCATGCCCAACTCGGCCACTTCGTCGAGAACCATTTGGGCCACTTGGCCGGGCGCACCTTGGTGCATGCTGACATTGACCAGCGGGTAGGTGGTGCGCAGTTGTGCCACCGGTTTGGGCAACACATAGCGGGCTTGGGTGTGGGTGGCCGCGATGGACAAGGTGCCACGGTCTTGCTGGCTGTATTGCTCGCCAATGCGCTTGAGGTTGTTCACCTCGGCCAAGATGCGCTCAATGCTGTGCAACACCTCTTGACCCGGTTCGGTGACGCGTTTGAGGCGTTTGCCATGGCGGGTGAAGATGTCAATGCCCAGCTCTTGTTCCAACTCCAAAATGGCTTTGGAGACGCCAGGTTGCGAGGTGTGCAAAGCTTTGGCCGCCTCGGTCAAATTGAGGTTGCGGCGCACCGCCTCTTGGACAAATTTGAATTGGTGCAGGTTCATGGGGGCAGGTCGGCACGCCCAGGTGCGGTGGGCTGGGTGTGGACAGGGTCCAGTGCGGCCTGGGCCAAGGCGTCGAGGACGGCAGCTTGTTCGCCAACGGCGGCTTGCAAGTCAAATGCCACGCCAGGGTGGTTGGCTTTCAATTGGGCCATCAAAACCGGCAGGTCTTCGCGCACATGCTTGCCCACGCCCAAGAACATGGGCAATACCCGGATCTGCCGATGCCCTTCGGCGACCGCTTGGGCCACGGCTTGTGGCAGGCTGGGTTCGGTCAACTCCAGGTAGGCGCAAGCCACCCACATCTGGGGCGTGCGGTCGCGTATGCGCTGGGCCACGGCCAACATCGGGCGCTGCCAAGCGGGGTCGCGGGAACCATGGGCAAATAAAACAATGGCGGTCATTGGCGCAACACCAGCCAGGCAAATGCGCCCAGCGAAATCAAAGAATAAATCATGCCCGGCAAGGCCGCAGCCAGCCAAGGGGTCCATTGGTTCAAATTGCCGATGTGGCCAAACATGTTGTTCAACAAAAAGAAGCTCACCCCAAACATCACCCCGGTGAACACAAAGGTGGCGATGTTGACATTGCGCATGTGCAGGTAGGCAAAGGGCAGGGCGAGCACCACCATGACCAAACAACTCAAGGGGTAAAACACCTTCTTCCAAAACTCAATTTCATACAGTTGAGCGGTTTGGGCATTGTTCTCTAAGTGGCGCACGTAATGGAACAGGTCCCAAATGCCCATGCGCTCGGGTTTGATCAAGGCCACGGTGACCATGTCTTGGCTGATCTCAGACGGCCAGAGCATTTCCTTCAGTTGGCTTTGTGCCATCGTTTGAGGGACCTCGGGGGTGGGGCTGAACTCACTGCGCGCGACCGCGCTCAATACCCAGCCCCCCGCATCGGCAATGCGGCCCTTTTGGGCCAAAGTGAGCGAAATCAAACGCCCGCTGGGTGAGAACTCGTACAGGCGGATGTCGCTCATCTGGCCTTCGCCATTGATGGCCCCCACATTGACGGCAAACTGGCTGTATTTTTGTTTTTCTTTGAGCCAGGCCCCGTTTTGGCCAATGTGCAAGACACCGCCTTCAAACCGCGACTTGAGCAAGCGTCCCTCGCGTTCACACCAGGGCGCGATGTGGTCGCCAATGACAAAGGTCAACCAGGCAAACAACAAACCCAGCAGCAGCAAGTGCCGCAACGCCAAGCCCGGGCCCATGCCACTGGTGCGCAAAATGGTGAACTCCGAAGATTGGGCCATGCGTGCCATCACAAAAATGCAGCCGATCAGCACGGTGATGGGCATCAACTCATAAATGTGGATGGGGATCAGCAGCGCCACATACATCAAGGCATGGTTCAGTTGGTAGTGGGGGGTGTAACGGCCAGCCACGTTTTGCAGGTCTTCAACCAGGTCAAAGAAGAAAAACAACCCCAAAAACGCCAAGGTCACAAAAGCCACGGCGGTCAAGACCTCTTTGTAGATCAATCGGCGCATGGTTTTCATGGCTGGCCACCTTCAACCGCAGGTGCCGGCAACCAGTGGCGCCATGTCCATTGCTGGTGTCGCATCCACACCCCCAGCAGGGCCAACACCATCACCCCGCCATGCAATGCCAGCGCAAATCCCCAAGGGGTGACTTTGTGGTTGACCATCCAGGTTTTGCCAATGTTGATCATGTTGGTGTAGACCAAAAATGAAAACAAGGCCAGCATCAATTGCAAGCTGCGGCCTGATCGCGGGTTGAACTGCGCCATCAGCAAAGCCAACAAGACGAAATTGAGACAAGCCACGACGCTGCCCAAGCGCCAAACCAATTCGGCTTGATTTTCCAAACTGGGTTGGGTCAGCAATTCATTCATGCCCAACATCTTGGCCGACAGTTGGCTGGGATCAATCAGGGTGCGGCTGATGCGGGTGGCATAGGTTTCAAACTCGGCCAGGGTGAGCTCTTGGTTGGCATGGCGGCGTTCCAGGCGCTGGCCATTCTCCAGCACCAAAAAACGCTCGTCGTCACGCACATCGATGCGGCCGGTGCGCGCCGTGGCGATCACGGTTTTGTCGGCATCGGTGATGGAGATGAAAACGTTTTTGCCTTGCAAGTCACCGGCTTGGTCTTTTTCGATGAAAAACACCCGCTGTCCAGACGCCGATGATTGGAATTGACCCGGGGTCACCCGCTCCAAGTCGCCGCGTTTTTCATAGCGCTCGCGCAGCTCTTGAACCTGTTGGTTGCTCCACGGCCAGACCCACAAAATGAGGGTGGCCACGATCAAAATCAGCGGCCAAACAAATTGCCACAAGGGCCGCAGCCATTGCAACAAGCCTTGGCCGCTGGTGAGCCAAATCACCATTTCGCTGTCGCGGTAAAGCCGCGACAGGGTGCTGACCATGGCCACAAACAGGCTGAGTGTGAAGATGGTGGGTAAATAGCCCAGCACGGTGAAGCCCAGCACCAGGCTGACCTCGGCCGGGTTGACGTTGCCATTGGATGCCAGACCCAGGGTGCGGATCAACACCATGGTCATCACCACCGTGACCAACACCACCAAGGTGGCGCCAAAGCTGCGGTTGAGCTCTTGTTTGAGACTGGAATCGAATAACATACCGTGCAGAGGAAAACCCGATTATGAACTTCAGCTTGCTCACCCTTTCGTCCAACGCCGTCCACAGCCACAAAGCCGATGCGTTGGTCATCTTGATACCGGAGGGGCTCAAGCCCGCTCGGGGGCCTTTGGCCGACTGGTTGACCAAGCAACTCAAAAGTGGGGATTTTTCCACCCAAGTGGGTTTTCAAGTGTCTTTGTTTGACGCCCCTGGCTGGTCTGCCAAGCGGGTTTGCTTGATCGGCATCGGCCCTGGCGGGGCCGCTCAAGTGCGCCAAGCCCTGACGGCCGCTTGGGGGGCCTTGAAGGGGGCCAAACCCGAGGCCATCACCGTTTGGTTGCCGGAGTCGACCACGAGCTTGGCCGGGCCCGCCATGCAGACTTTGGCCGATGCCAGTTATGTGTTCACCACCACCAAACCCAGCGCCAAACCCCGCACCCTCAAACGGATCACTGTGGCGATGCCCGATGCGGTGAAGCACAAAACCGAGTTTGCCCGCCAGCAAGCCCTGGTTGAAGGTGTGGAGTGGGCCAAAGAATGGGGCAACCGACCCGCCAACCATGCCACCCCTAGCATGCTGGCCAAAGCGGCACAAAGCTTGGGCAAGCAGCGGCGCATGCGAGTCCAAGTATTGGGTCCCAAAGAAGTGGCCAAGTTGGGCATGGGCTCCTTCGCCGCCGTGGCCCAAGCCTCCACAGAGCCCTTGCGCTTCATTGTGTTGCACTACAACGGGGCGGCCAAGTCCAAGTCGCCAGTGGTGTTGGTGGGCAAGGGCATCACCTTTGACACCGGCGGCATCTCGCTCAAGCCCGGCGCCGGCATGGACGAAATGAAATTTGACATGTGCGGCGCCGCCAGCGTGATGGGTACCTTCATGGCCCTGGCCAAATTGCAACCGGCCATCAACGTGGTGGGCTTGATCCCCGCCTGCGAGAACATGCCCGACGGCCGCGCCTTGAAGCCCGGTGATGTGGTCACCAGCATGAGTGGGCAAACCATTGAAATTCTCAACACCGACGCCGAAGGCCGCTTGATTTTGTGCGATGCCTTGACCTATGCCAAGCGCTTCAAGCCCAGGGCGGTGATCGACATTGCCACCCTCACGGGCGCCTGTGTGATTGCCTTGGGCCATGTCCGCAGCGGCCTGTATGCCACCGACGATGGCCTGGCCAAAGCCCTGGAAACGGCGGGCGAAGCGGCGCAAGACTTGTGTTGGCGCATGCCTTTGGACGAGGCCTATGCCGAGGGCTTGAAATCCAACTTTGCCGATGTGGCCAATGTGGCAGATCGGGCTGCGGGCTCGGTCACGGCTGCGAAATTTTTGCAGCGTTTTGCCACAGACTTTCCCTGGGCCCATTTGGACATTGCCGGCACGGCCTGGAAAAGTGGCGCGGCCAAAGGTGCCACGGGTCGGCCGGTGGGCTTGCTGCTGCATTACTTGCTGTCGCAATCCGAGGCTGGCAAGCGCTGATGGAAGTGGCATTCCACTTCAATGTCAGCCAACCCACGGCCTACTGTTGCCGTTTGTTGCGCAAAGCCCATGCCCGGGGTGCGCGGGTCACGGTCACCGGGCCCCACCACCGTTTGCTCGACATCGACCAGCAACTGTGGGCCTTGTCGGCCACCGAATTCGTGCCCCACGCTTGGGCCGATGCGCCGGCCGAAGTGCTGATGTGCAGCCCCATCGTGTTGTGCGAAACCTTGACACCTCCCGAACCAGGCCAGGCTGCCCCCATGCTGCTCAACCTGTCAGCACAAATTCCTGCGGCTTACACCCAATTCGAGCGGGTGATCGAAGTCGTGGGCTTGGGTGACGACGAGCGGGCCCAAGCGCGCCAACGCTGGCGTGCCTATGACCAAGCCCAGCACCGGTTGACCCGGCACGATGCAGCCCAAACGACAGCGCCCACATGAGCACCCATGACCACCCACCCTCCTGGGTGCCCACCTTGACCCAAGAAATCATCCTCGACCCGGTCACCGCCCAAACGCCAGCGTTGCAGTCCGCGGTGAACCCATTGCCCAGCACACTGGACGAAGCACGCTTGTGCATGATGGTGACCGACAAGCTGCTGGCCCAATTGCCCGACTTGATTCGCGCCACGGTGCGCGAACATTTGCAGCAAAGCCTGCAATCGCCAGGGGACCCTGACACCCTGGGCCCTGATCAATCCACTTTTCCCAACGCCAAAATCCCAGATTGAAGGCAAGGTCATGACCCCAAGCTTGGGCCCAGCTGGGCTCAAGCCCAACCCAGCATGGGTTATATTTTGTTCATCGCCCATTCGGTCTCAACCTTTGAAAGGATCCCCATGTTGATCAAGTACTCGCTCCTGGCTTCGGCCGCTTTGATGGCCTTTTCTGCACAAGCCCAAACCGTGGTGAAAATTGGCCATGTGGGCCCCATCAGTGGCGCCATTGCCCACCTGGGCAAAGACAACGAGAACGGTGCGCGTTTGGCCATTGAAGACTTGAATGCCAAGGGCATCAGCATTGGTGGCGCCAAGGTGAAATTTGAATTGGTCGCCGAAGACGATGCGGCCGATCCCAAACAAGGCGCAGCAGCGGCGCAAAAATTGGTCGATGGCAAGGTCAACGGCGTGATTGGCCACCTCAACTCGGGCACCTCCATCCCGGCGTCCAAAATTTACAGCGATGCCGGCATTCCCCAAATTTCCCCCTCCGCCACCAACCCCAAATTCACCCGCCAGGGTTACAAAACCACCTTCCGGGTGGTGGCCGACGACGTTCACCTGGGCGGCACCTTGGGCCGCTATGCGATCAAAACCATGAAGGGCAAAAACATCGCCGTGATTGACGACCGCACCGCTTATGGCCAGGGCGTGGCCGATGAGTTTGAAAAAGCTGTCAAGGCCGCTGGCGGCACCATCGTGGGACGAGAGTTCACCAACGACAAGGCCACTGACTTCATGCCCATCTTGACCACCCTCAAAGGCAAAAAGCCCGATGTGGTGTTCTTTGGTGGCATGGATGCCGTGGCCGGCCCCATGCTCAAGCAAATGAAGTCCTTGGGCGTGAATGCCAAGTTCATGGGCGGCGACGGCATTTGCACCGCCGAATTGTCCAAATTGGCTGGTGATGCGATGGCCGATAACCAAGTGGTGTGCGCCGAAGCGGGCGGCGTCGAAGGGGCACAGAAAAAAGCCATGGACGATTTTGGTGTGCGCTACCAAAAACGTTTCAATGACGACGTCAAGCTGTACGCGCCCTATGTTTACGATGCGGTCAATTTGATGGTGGACGCCATGGTCAAGGCCAAATCCAGCGACCCGGAAAAATACCTGCCTGTTTTGGCCAAAACCACGGGCTACAAAGGCGTGACCGGCACCATCTCTTTTGATGACAAAGGCGACGTCAAAAACGGTGCATTGACCCTGTACACCTACAAAGGTGGCAAGCGCGACGTGTTGTCGGTGGTGCGCTGATCAGCAACTGATCCCGCACCCTATAAAAAAGGCCCCATGAGGGGCCTTTTTTTGTGGGGTTGGTGCGCAGGCTGGAGGGCCCGTTGAGCGAGGAGGGGGGTGTCTAAGCCGTGTGGGCCAAGGCCTGTGGCAAAACTTGGTCCAAGGCGCCTTCGAGCAACTCAACGGTTCGGTCCACATTGAGGAGCTTTTCCAAGCCAAACAAGCCAATGCGGAAAGTCATGAAGTCGCTGCCCTCATCGCATTGCAAGGGCACACCGGCAGCGGTTTGCAGGCCTTGGGCCAAAAACTTTTTGCTCGATTGCACTTCCGGGTCTTGGGTGTAGCTGACCACCACGCCAGGTGCCTCAAAGCCATGCGCGGCCACACTGGCAATGCCATGGCGGCTGAGCATTTCGCGGGCTTTGCGCCCGAGCTCTTCTTGGCCCAAACGCAAACGGTCAAAGCCCAGCGCTTGCGATTCCAACATCACAGCGCACAAACGCTTGAGCGCATCGGTGGGCATGGTGGCGTGGTAGGCATGACCGCCGGCTTCATAGGCTTCCATGATTTGCAGCCATTTTTTCAGGTCACAGGCAAAGCTGGTGCTGGTGGTGGCATCAATGGCTTGGCGCGCGCGCTCGCTCATGGCCACCATGGCGCAACAAGGCGAGCTGCTCCAGCCCTTTTGGGGGGCCGTCACCAGCACGTCGATGCCACAGGCTTGCATGTCCACCCACATCGCGCCCGAGGCAATGCAATCCAACACAAACAGACCACCTACCGCGTGCACCGCATCGGCGACTTGGCGCAAATAGCCAGCCGGCAACATCATGCCGCAAGAGGTTTCGACATGCGGGGCAAACACCACAGCGGGTTTTTCGGCGGCAATGGTGCGCACGACTTCGTCAATGGGGGCGGGCGAGAAGGGCTCTTGGGCGCCCGGCTTCATGCGCCGCGCTTTGAGCACGGTGCACGCCGATGGGATGCGACCCATGTCAAAAATTTGCGTCCAGCGGTAACTGAACCAGCCATTGCGCAGCACCAGCACATTTTTGTCAGTCGCAAATTGACGGGCCACGGCTTCCATGCCGAAGGTGCCGCTGCCGGGGACCAAGACCGCACTGTGGGCGTGGTACACCTCCTTGATCAAGCGCGAAATATCGCGCATGACGCTTTGAAAGTCTTTCGACATGTGGTTGAGCGAACGGTCGGTGTACACCACCGAATATTCCAGCAGTCCATGGGGGTCGACGTGGGGCAACAATCCAGGCATGGGGCACTCCTTAAAGGGGGTGGGAGTCTATCACCGCACGCCCAGGTGTGCATGACGCTGCCCGTGAGTTTTACCAAAGTCGCCAGATGGGCCGTCTGCCGACGGGTGCCCCGTTCAAACCAGCGGTGTGGGTTCGATCACCACCCCGGGCAACTCGATGGGCATGCCGTCTTCTGGGCTGTAGCGGTGTTGTTCCATTTGCGCGACACAGGCGGCACGGTCCTGCTCGGCCAGGGTCTGGATCAGGCGTTCATGTTCCAGCAGGGTTTGGATTCGCTGCTGATGGGTGTCGAACTTGTCCCACATGCCGGGTTCGATCAAGGCCCACAAACGGGCGACCTCGTCCATGATCAGCCGGTTGGGTGACAAGCCAAAGATGGCGAAATGAAATTGTTGATTCAATTCAATGAGTTGCTGGGTGTCGGCGGCGTCCACGCAACGTTGCATTTGCGCGTTCAAATCGTTCAAGCGCTGTAAATCTTCTGGCCCAGGCCAAGCGATGGTGGCCATCAATTCGTTTTCCAGCAAATGCAGCATGCGCCGGATTTGCGCATATTGACCCGGGTCGCGTTTGGTCACAAAGTAGCCCTGGTGGGGGCGGTGGTACAGCAGGCCTTGGTCGGCCAACACATTCAATGCTTCGCGCAAGGGGACGCGGCTGACAGCGAGTTTCAGCGCCATTTCTTCTTGTCGAATTTGCTCGCCCGGGTTGAGCTCGCCATTGACGATCATGTCTTTGATCTGGCTCAGCGCACGCCCCATCGCCCCTTGGGCCTTGCGGCTGCGGTTTTTGGATTCTGGGGATTGTTCAAGCGCCATCTTGTTTGGCATTTGACGTGAGGGCGGCTTCACCAGTCATGAGGGATTCCCCTGATGGCATGCAAAATTGAATTCAATAGCATGGGTGAAGCCCGCCTCTGGAAATGGTTGCCAGGCGAAAAGTCGCTCAGAGGCTGATCAAACCCCCATAAGTTGATGAATCACAAGGATATTCAATGAGTTCAAGCATGCCCAACCGAGGCCGCAGATCGATCGAAGTGCCTGGCGTCAGCCACGGCAATGCCCCGATTCCCATGGGAGCCCGCGTGGGCAACATGATTTATTCATCCGGCATCATGGGGAAAGACCCTGCCACCGACACCTTGCCCGCCGATAGCCCCAGCCAAGCCAAGTTCATGTTCATGAATTTGCGCAGTTTGTTGGCCCAGGGTGGGGCCGATCTGGGTGATGTGGTGCATGTCAAAGCCTACGTGAAAGACAACAGCCATCGCGATGCGCTGAATGCAGAGTGGCTCCAATGCTTCCCTGATCCGCATGACCGACCCGCTCGCCACACCATGGTGGCCGACCTGCCCGGCGGCATGTTGGTGCAAATCGAGGTCGTTGCGGTGGTCAAGGACGGTCAGCATGGATGACCCGGTCAAGCGCTTGCAGCGCCTGGATGTGTGTGCGGTGTCCGACGCCATGGACAAATTGGGCCTGCCCCCCAGCGTCAGCGGCCTGACCCAACAGTCGACCCAACAACGCATAGCGGGAAAAGTGGTGACCTACAAATTGGTGCCGGCTGCGCAAGTACCGCCCCATGAAGGTGCGCCGCGACACCTGGGCACCACCGCGATTGAAGCCGCGCAACCTGGGGACGTGATCGTGATCGAGCAACGCACCGGTTTGGACGCAGGCTCCTGGGGCGGCATTTTGTCCTTGGCCGCCAAACTGCGGCAAGTGGCAGGGGTGGTGGTGGATGGCCCAGTGCGCGATATCGACGAGGCCCGCGCCTATGAATTTCCGGTGTATGCCCGTGGCCTGACGGCCCGCACCGCTCGTTCTCGGGTGGCTGAAGCCTTCACCAACCAACCGGTGCGCATCGGGGAGGTCACTGTTTGCCCGGGTGACTACGTGATTGCCGATGCCAGCGGGGCGGTGTTCATTGCCGCCGCCGACATTGATCGCGTTTTGAAGGCCGCTGAAATGATCGTTGGACGCGAAGCCGCCATGGCCCAAGCCCTGCGGGCGGGTCAACCCGTCAGCCAAGTGATGGGTGCGGATTACGAACACATGCTGAAATGATCAGCCCCGCTTTTAGGAAAGACCCGCCATGACCGACGCCAACGTGCAACGCGCTTCCCAGCTCGACACCGCCACCCTCAGCGATGCTTTGGATCGCCATGGCCTGAACGGGCAGTGCTACAAAATCAAACCCCGCTCCAGCGACTTTCGCATGACCGGTCGCGCTTGGACCCTGCTGTATGGCCCTGCGGGTTCTGTGCCCGGTACCGTGGGTGACTACATCGACGACGTGGCCCCCGGCAGTGTCATCGTGCTCGACAACGGTGGGCGCGACAACGCCACGGTGTGGGGCGACATCTTGACCGAAATTGCCCACCGCAAAGGCATTGCGGGCACGGTGATCGATGGCATCAACCGCGATGTGTCGCTGTGCCTGGAACTGGGCTACCCCATTTACAGCCGCGACCATTGGATGCGCACCGGCAAAGACCGGGTGCAGGTGGAAACCACTGGCACACCCGTCAACATTGGTGACGTGCGCGTTTGCCCAGGCGACTTGATGCGCGGCGACGCTGACGGTGTGGTGGTGATTCCCCAAGACCGCGAAAACGAGGTGTTGGACGCGGCCGAGGCCATTCAAGCGGCCGAAGATGCGATTCGACAGTCGGTGCGCGAGGGCATGAGCCTGCGCCAAGCGCGGGAAAAGCACCGCTATCACCAGTTGCAGACCCGCACTTGAGTGCGCTTTGTTGACGCATTCCCATTCAGACTTTTTCAGCCACCCCACAGGAGAACCCCTTTGATCATCGATTCACATGCCCACGTCGTGGTGCCGCCCGAGAGCTACAAATTCATGGCCGAGTTGGTGGCCAGCCGCTCCAACCCATCGTTTCCGCCCAAGCTCACCGATGACGCGGTGCGCGTTGCCGGTCAGACCATCATTGATTTGATGGACCGGGTGGGCACCGACATCCAGTTTTTGTCGCCGCGCCCGTACATGCAAATGCACTCGGTCAAACCAGCCCGGGTCACCGCGCTGTGGACCCAGCACATGAACGATTTGGTCTTTCGCACGGTCACCATGTTCCCCACGCGTTTTCGCGCGGTCGCTGGCTTGCCGCAATACCGCGACACCAGCCCCGTCAATTGTTTTGACGAATTGGAGTTTCGTGTCAAAGAGCAGGGCTTCATCGGCTGCTTGCTCAACCCCGACCCCACCGAGGGAGACACCTTGCCCCCGCCGGGATTGGGCGATGAGTTTTGGTACCCCTTGTATGACAAGCTGTGCGAACTCGACATCCCCGCCTTGATTCACTCGGCCGGCAGTTGCCAGGCGCGCGAAAGCTATACCCTGAAGTTCATCAATGAGGAAAGCATTGCCATTCACTCGATTTTGAATTCGCCAGTGTTCAAAAAGTTCCCCAAGCTCAAGCTCATCGTGCCCCATGGTGGCGGTGCGATCCCCTATCAAATGGGGCGTTTTCGGGCGTGGACGGTGCGCAATGGCGGCGAGTATTTCGACGACCAACTCAAGCGTTTGCACTTTGACACCACCACCTACGACAAGCATGCGCTGGAGTTGCTGTTCAAAGTGGTGGGCCCCGATCGGGTGTTGTTCGCCACTGAAAAGCCAGGCACCGGCAGTGCTGTGGACCCGACCACCGGTTTGGACTTTGATGACCTCAAACCGGTGATCGAAAGCATTGATTTCTTGACCGAACAAGACAAGCGCAATGTGTTTGAGTGCAACTGCACCCGCTTGTACAGCCGTTTCAAGTTCTGACCCGCCATGGCATCCATCGTTTTGGGCATGGGGGTGTCGCACACACCCCTGTTGGCGCTCACGGTCGATCAATGGCAACGCCGTTCCGAAGTGGACTATGCCAATACCGGCTTGAACCACTCGGACGGCCGCTTGGTCACCTATGAGCAATTGCTGGCCGAGGTCGGTCCACGCTATGCCGATGAAGTGAACTTCGAAACCTTCAGCCAAAAATCCAAGGCCTGTGACCAGGCTTTGGACCACTTGGGTGATGTGTTGGCGCAAGTCGCGCCCGATGTGGTGGTGATCGTGGGCGACGATCAACGCGAGTTGTTCACATCCGCCAATCAACCGGCCATCGCCATCTACCACGGTGAACGCTTCATCACCAGCAACAAATACGGCCACCCCGACAGCCCCGAATGGATTCAACAAATGGGCCGTGGCTATTTGATGGACGACTTGCACACCGTGGCGGCCAGCAGCGAATTGGCCTTGGCCTTGATCGAGCGCCTGATCAATGCCGACTTTGACATTGGCGCCTGCTCGCATGTGGCCCATCCCGAGAACGCGGGTTTTGGCCACGCCTATGGCTTCATCATCAAGCGCTTGTTCAGGGGCAAAGCCATTCCGGTGCTGCCCGTTTTGCTCAACACCTACTATGGTCCCAACGTCCCCAGCGCCCGCCGTTGCCATGATTTTGGTTTGGCCTTGGGACAGGCCTTGCGCGACTGTCCACAAAACTTGCGGGTCGCGGTGGTGGCCTCGGGAGGATTGAGCCATTTCATCGTCGATGAAACCCTGGATCAAACCATTCTGACCGCCTTGCAAAGCGGCGATCATCAAGCTTTGCGCGATCTGCCGCGTGGGGCATTGAATTCTGGCTCGTCTGAAATCCTCAATTGGGTGGTGACCGCGGGTGCCGTGAAAGCCCTGCCGTTGACTTGGCACAGTTATCACACCTTGCGGCGCACACCCGCTGGAACCGGGGTGGGCGCGGCCTTTGCCGTGTGGCAGGCTTGATTCACCGCCCAGGGACATCTGAATTTTTCATGGGCTTAGGCCCCATGGCAGGAGAACCTTCATGCTCAGCCCTGAACAAAACCAACAACTGACCCAAGTGGGGGCGGGCACCCCCATGGGCGAATTGCTGCGCCGCTATTGGATGCCGATCGCCGGCGTGTCAGAGTTTGACCACCAAGCCACCAAAGCCATTCGTTTGTTGGGTGAAGACTTGGTGCTGTACAAAGATTTGAGCGGCACCCATGGCCTGGTGGATCGCCAATGCGCCCATCGGCGCGCCGACCTGAGTTACGGCATGGTCGAGGCCAAAGGCCTGCGCTGCAACTACCACGGTTGGAATTTTGATGAAACCGGGCGCTGCATTGCACAACCCTATGAAGACACCGTTTACCCCGAGCGCAACGTCAAGGATCGCATCCGCATCAAGTCCTACCCGGTGCAATCCCAGGGTGGCATGTTGTGGACGTACATGGGGCCGCAACCGGCACCGTTGTTGCCCGATTGGGAAGCCTTTTCATGGCCCAATGGCTTCAGCCAGGTGGTCATCTCTGAAGTGCCCTGCAATTGGTTCCAGTGCCAAGAAAACTCCATCGACCCCGTGCACTTCGAATGGATGCACGAGAACTGGGGCAACCGCCTGCGCACCGGCAGCACCAAGTTGGGCCCGACGCATTTGAAATTGGCCTTTGATGAATTTGAATTTGGCTTCACCTATCGCCGCACCAAACAAGACAGCGACGAGCACAACCAGGCTTGGACGGTGGGCCGTGTGTGCCTGTGGCCGAATGGGTTTTTCTTGGGCGAGCATTTTGAGTGGCGTGTGCCCATCGATGACCACAACACCCTGAGCATCACTTGGAAATACACCCGCGTGCCGGCCGGGCACGAGCCCTACGTGCAAGACCACATCCCCACCTGGCATGGGCCGCTCAAAGATGCACAGGGCCGCTGGATCGACACCCACGTGATGAACCAAGATTTCATTGCCTGGGTTGGGCAGGGTGTGGTTGCAGACCGCAGCCAAGAGTCACTGGGTGCCAGTGATGGCGGTGTGGTGGCCATTCGACGGCGCTTTTTTGATGAAATGGCCCGCATCGCCAAGGGCGAGGAAGCCAAAGGCATCTTGCGTGACCCTGCCCAAAACCAACGCGTGGTTTTGCCCATGATGGACCGTGATGAGTTGCTGCAAGCCCACACGGTGGAACAAATCATGGCCAATCCACGTTTGAAACTCTTGTACGCCACTTATCCGTTTCAAGCCGGTCAACCCGAGGCGGTGCGCCAGGCTTTTTCACAAGCCATGGGCATCGATGCCAAACCCTATGACGGCATCGTGTTGCCGCGCAGCACTGAAAAAGCGGGCATGTGAAGCGCCGGTTTCAACCGTTTTCAACCCAAGCCCGACACGGCGCGCAGCCGATCAGGCCGCGCCCCCAATGATCACGCCGGTGCCCAACACCCCCAGGGCGGCTGCCACCACGGCATACCGATTGACCGCCTCGCGCTTTTGAAAAAACACCAAGGCGACCAAGATGGTCAAAAAAACATCCATCGAAACGATCAGGGTGGCCCGCGACAAAGAACTCCAGTCAATCGCCACAAAATAAAGCAGTTGTCCTGCGGACGCCAAAATCCCGGCGCTGAGCAGCCAAGGATTGGGTTTTTTCAAGGTGTTTTTCACCGCCTCGCGGTAACTTTGCAAAAACACCGCCGAAGCCACAAACAGGATCGCCCCGACCAAGGCCCCCAACATCGCACCGAACGCGGGTTCAGAAATGTGCAAGAGGCCAAACTTGCGCGACATGTTGCCAGTGGCATAGGCGCCGGCCGAGACCACGCCATAGACCATGCCCATGCGCAAGGTTTGGCGACTGGGCCCCTGGTGAGCGGCGTCATCAGGCCCCTTGGGGGCTGTTTTTTGCTTGGACTCCCACACCAACACACCAAAGCCAGTAAAAATCAAAACCATGCCGGTCAACGCAGACCAACTCAGGCTTTCATCCAGGTAAACCACGCCCAGCAACACCGAGAACAAGGGCACCAAGCGTTTGACCGAAGAGCTGCGCACGGCGCCCATGTATTGCACACTGGAATGGAAAAACACCCGGCCCACAAAAATGGTCAATGCCCCCGCTGCAGCAAACCAAGCCAGGCCGGTCAGGTTCAGCGCCTGACCGTCGGTGCCACCACCGATGACCCACACCACACCGGCAATGAAGGCAGTCAGCAAAATGGATAAAAAAGCCCCGTTCTCACCCCCTTGGTGAGAAGACCCCCGCGCGATGCAGGTGTTGGCACCGGCCCAACAAGTGGCGGCCAGCAAGGCGATGATGTCGGCCCAAAAGCTCATGAAAAGGCGGTGAAAAAATGGGGCCGGTATCCAACCTCAGCGCGAGGGGCCGCGCTGAGATTCAACGGGCAGCTTGGATGTGTTTCCAAACCAATTGGATGTAGTCACGCGGGACGACCACCAAGCCGTTGTGATCTGAAATGATCAAATCATCGCATTCCACCCGAACCCCGCCCATCACGATCGCCAAGTTGAAGGCTTCGACCCGCACCCGTTTGGCCCCATGCTGGGCTTGTCGACCCCGGGCCAGCACCGGCAGTGGGGCCTTGTCAGTGGGGGGCAGGCGGCAAGCGCCATCGATCACCACACCCGCCACGCCCCGGGCCAGGGCGCGCTGATGGACGTGCTCATCCCAAACACAACAGTCGAGCCGCTCGCGGTTGTCGATGGCAATGACATAACCCTCGGGAACATCGTCGATGTAGTCGCCAATACCACCCGAGGGTGTGCGTTCATCGGGGGTGCCGCAGGGCATGAATTGCACCGTGAAAGCGCGCCCACAAAAAGGTTTGAAGGTGCCGGCTTCTTGGACCTGAAGACCGGTGCATTGGCCGTGCACGCCCAGGGCATCCAGCGCGTCGCTGATCACAGGGGTGGAGAGCTGGGCGAATGAGTGAACGGGGTGAAATCCGCTGATGGTGGTGTGCAGTGACATGGTGATGTTTGGTTGAGAAAGTCAAATCAGGCGGGTTCCAGGGCAAACAATTCGTGCCAGGCGGCCATGATGGCTTGCATTTCATCGGCTGACAAAGCACCCTTGCGCAGGCCATCAATGGCACCGTGCAAATGCGACAACTCAGAAAAACCAGCCACCGTGGTGGTGATGCGCGGGTCGGTGATGTTGAAACGATAGGCCAAGGCGGCCATGGCGTTGGTGCCTTGGATGCCCAAGCGCGTCACCAAGCGGGCGGCCAATTCCACTTCGCGCTTGTATTGCGCGGCATTGCGGGTAAAACCACCCCCAGCGATGGGGTGTCGGGTCAGGGTGTTGGCTGCCGCCGACATCAAGGCGCCCCCACCCAGGGCGCGAAAACCGGCGATGGCCACACCGTTGTCGGCCGCCATGCGCGCCATGCCCCGGTAGTCCGCCGGCCCATTGACTTGCGTCGGGCTGGGGTCCAGCAAAGAGGATGGGTTGAGCATGTTGAGCCAGATGTTGAGAATGGACACCGCTGGATGCCCGACCAAGGGGGCCAGCGCTTCAGGGTGGGCCTCTTCGCAGGCAATGCCACCGATGCGCACCTTGCCTGCCGCAATGACCTCGCTCAAACCCGCCAAAGCGCCGTCTGGGCGCAAATAGTCATCCACCACCAACGGGGCCCAAGTGGTGCGTTGCCAATCGTGGTGCCGCGAGGGTGGGTTGTGGATCATCAATATGTCCACATGGTCGGTGCCCAAGCGGCGCAATGAATCGTTGAGCGACTCGTGAACTTTTTTGGACAATCGATGTTGGTCAGCAGGCATGACCTCCACCTTGGTGGTGATCAGCACTTCCTGGCGCCGCCCCTTGAGGGCGCGGCCCAGGTTTTCTTCGGCGCGGCCACGCCCATAGTCGGGCGAGGTATCGAAATAATTCACCCCCGCGCCAATGGCTTGGGCGACGGCTTCACGCTGGTCGGCCACGCTGCCCAAAACCATCAAACCTGCGTTGTCACCCGTGCCAAAACCCAGCACCGATGCGTGCAGACCTGTGTTGCCAATGGGGCGCTGGGCCAAGCCCTGGGTTGGACTCATGGCGTGGCTTGCCAATGAACGCTGTCTTTGGGGTAAAGCGCAGTCCAATCTTGGTCAATCGGCAACAACCCGTCTCGGGCCTTCAGGCCTTGGTAGGAAAGCTGCGGGGCAAAGCCCGGTTGGGCGGCGGCCTGGCCGTCCGCCGTCTCCAGCAACAGGCGGCGAAAGTGAACAATGGCCAAATCGGCCGGGCCCAGGTTCTCTTTGGTGCGGTCGACGATGGGCCCCATGCTCTCTTGCACCACGATGTCTTGCAAGTTCACGCCTTTGAGCCCGGTGAAAGATTTTCCCTGCGCCATGGCATCGCGGTCTTGGCCCCACAGGGGCAGGGCGGCAGCGCGCAAGAAACCGTTTTCATCCACATCTTTACCCGGCTCCATGCCCGACCAAGCCGGCAAATTGAGTTGATTCAGCGGGTCACGGGTCGAAAAGCGGATGTAGAAAAAATGGGTGTGGTCTTCATCGACCGGCACAAACACCTGCAGATCGCCCAAGGTATCCGCCGATGGAAACGTCACATAAGAGGGATAGGCGAATGCCGAGGCGCGAATGTAGACCCATTTGTCGGGGTCCACGGTGGGGATGCGCAAGGCGCCGTAAATGAAGCCAAAGTCGGTGTTGCGCACCTGAATGCGGGGATGCTTGTCGGTCGAAGGGCGGGTGAACTGCAGTTGCATGCCCGCGCCCACAGCGGTGCTCACGTCCCCGGCTTTTTTGCTGACGATCTCATCTGAATGCAAATGCGATGAATGGGAAGAGTCAATCGCCCCTTCCAAGGATTGCACCCAATTGGAATGGCAGATGGCATCGACCACCACCACCTGATCGGCGGGGAGGTGGAACCAGGGCAGGTCGGGGAAGGGCGCACGCTGTGCTTCATCGGCGCAGATGTTCATCCAAATCAGGCCACCCGCCTCGCGCAATGCAGCGGTGCGCATTTGAATGCGTTGGCGGCCCCCTTGCTCACGCTCGTTGGGGGCTTCGATCACCTTGCCCAACGGGCTCATCAGCCAACCATGGTAGATGCAACGCAAGCCTTGGTCTTCGACGCGGGCCAAAATGAGCGAGCATTGGCGGTGCGGACACTTTTCTTCCATCGCCAGCAAGTTCTCCCCATTTCTGGCAATGACAAAGTCCTCGCCAAGCAAGCGAATTTTTCGGGTGCAACGGTCTTTCAATTGGGCCGCGTGGAGCACGGGGTACCAAAAACGGGATAAGGGCTCGTGCAAGGGGGTTCCAGCGCTCACGCCAGTGAGTTTTTTGTTTTGTTCTGCGGTGATCATGGTGGTGGATCTGAGGGGTCAGTGGTTCAGGTTCAGTCGGCTCTGGCGCCAGAGGCCTTGATGACGGCGCTCCAGCGTTCGCGGTCTTCGCGCATGAATTGCGCCATGTCTTCAGGGCTTCCGCCGGCGGGGATCATGCTCATGTCTTGCAATTTTTTCAGCACATCGGGGTTTTTGAGCACCTCATTGACCAAGCCTGCCCACTTGCGTGAAATGGCCATGGACATGCCGGGCGGGCCCACCATGCCTTGCCACACCGTGGCGAGGTATTTGGGCAAAGTCTCTGACAACGTGGGCACTTGCGGGTAGTCGGGCAAACGCTTTTCGCCACCCACAGCCAGTAGTTTGAGCTTGCCCGCCCGCACATGCACGCCGGAGGTGGCCAGCTCACCAAAATAGACCTCGACCTGGCCCGACAAGGCATCGGCCAAGGCGGGACCCGTGCCTTTGTAGGGGATGTGGGTCATTTTGATGCCAGCCATGGAGCAAAAAAGTTCGGCACTCAAGTGGGCGGCGTTGCCGATGCCTTGTGAGGCGTAATTGAGTTTGTTGGGGTTGGCTTTGGCGTAGGCGATCAATTCGGCAACGTTGTTGACGGGCAGTTTAGGGTGCACCAACAACACGCTGTAACCGGTGGTCATGAGTGACACCGGCGTCATGATGTCGGGGTCAAAATTGAGTTTGGCGTACAGACTTTTATTGGCCACCAATGGGGGCTGCGCCGTGAACAACAAGGTGTAGCCATCGGGGTTGGCACGAAAGACAGATTCGGTGCCCACATTGCCACCCGCACCTGAGCGGTTTTCGACGATCACGGTCTGCCCCCATTTGGTCTGGGCCTTTTCAGCCATCAAACGGGCCAAAAAATCAGCGCCACCGCCAGGCGGATAAGGCACAACCAGTTTCACCGGTTGGCTGGGGTAGTTGCTGGTATCCGCTGTGGTTTGTGCGCTGGCCTGATGGACGATCAGGAAGCCAATCAGCACAAGCCAAATCTGCGCCAATTGCCGAAAGGGCCATCTCAAGGTGGGCATGCTGGGGTGTCCTTGGGTTGAAAAAGGGGTGATTTGTGAATGGGCCAAGTTACCCCAAGCCCAGGCCTTCTTCAACAGGGTAAACCGCAAGCTTGTCGCCTTTGTGCGGCTGGATCGCTCATCAATTTTCAGATGGTCATCACATGATGTGTGGCACTTCTTGGTGGGCCGATCGGGCGCGACCTGACGCCGCTTCATCGCTCAGACCTGCGGGCCAATCTTTGGCGCTGTAGCGCTCACCCGTGTGTGCGCTGGAGGCGTCTGAGATCAACCAAACAATCGGCGCGCGCATTTGTTGGGGTGGCAGCAATTTGTCTTTGGGGGTGTTGGGCGGAAGCATGTCGGTGGCACTGGCACCGCCGGGCAGCAACACATTCACCGTGACCCCGGTGCCTGCCAAATCTTTGGCCCACACCACGCTCAAGGCTTCCAACCCGGCTTTGCTGGGACCATATGGGCTGTAGCCTGTGCGCACCATGGTCGACTGGCTGGTGGAGACATTCACCACCCGACCAAAACCTTGCGCCACCATCAAAGGTACACAAGCCCGCGCCATGTAAAAAGGGCCCACCACATTGGTGTGGATGATCTGGGCAAAGCTCTGTGGTTCCGCTTGCCAAAACAGGGGGGGATCTTGCAAAAAATCATCTCGGATGGCCCGCATGCCCAAGCCCGCGTTGTTCACCAGCGCATCGACCCGACCAAAGGTGTCCAGGGTTTGCTGAACCACCCGCTGGCAGTCAGCCCACTCACCCACATCGGCTTGTAAAGCCAACGCATGGGCCGCGCCAGCGCGTTGATTCAGTTGCGCTTGCAAAGCGCCCAGATGCGGGCCGTGTTGTTGACCGGTGATGACCACTCGGTG
Source organism: Comamonadaceae bacterium (assembly GCA_947448885.1). Lineage (GTDB taxonomy): Bacteria > Pseudomonadota > Gammaproteobacteria > Burkholderiales > Burkholderiaceae_C > Limnohabitans. The sequence goes on along the minus strand of CANFPJ010000004.1, from coordinate 39,048 downwards.
CCCCGCATCGATCAAGGCCTCGGCCATCTCCCAGCCCAGGCCGCGGGTGCCACCGGTCATGATGACGGTCTTGCTGTTGGAAGGGTTGTGGACCATGAGATCTCCTGGCAGTGTGATGGGCAGCCAGACTGTAACCAACACCGATTCACCGCACGCGGCGCCTGTCATGCACACGACTGTGGTGGCCAAGGGCTTTGCCAGGGGCCCATGCAATTTGGTGTAATCTGCGCCGGTCTTTGTTCACACCCCATCGCCCCGGCACAGCCCACGGGACCCCACTTTTCACCCTGGATGACCCATGAATTTTCTGCTCAAAACCCTGTCCATCGCCTGGGTGATCCTGTCGCCCGTTTTCTCTTGGGCCCAGGACTACCCCACCAAACCGGTGAAAATTTTGGTCGGTTATGTGGCGGGGGGCAGCCCCGATTTTGTGGCCCGAGCTTTGGCGCAAAAACTCAGCGACATCTTGGGCCAGCCCTTCGTGGTTGAAAACCGACCCGGTGGTGGCGGTTTGACGGCCACGGCCCAATTGGTGAAATTGCCCGCCGATGGCTATACCTTGATGCTGGGCGACACCAGCCAACTGGGCATTGCGCCGCATATTTTCAAAAGTTTGCCCTATGACACCTTCAAGGACTTGACCCCCATCTCTGGCCTGACCTATGAGCCTTTGTTGTTGGTGGCCAATGCCAAAACGGGCCTCAAAACCCTGCAAGACCTGGTCAAAGAGGTCAAAGCCAACCCAGGCAAGGTCAACTACGGCTCCTCTGGCGTGGGCAGCATTCACCACATCTCGATGGAGGCCTTCAAAGCCGATGCGGGTTTGGACATCACCCACATTCCTTACAAAGGCAGCGGTCAGTCGGTACCTGCCGTTTTGGCGGGTGACGTGCCGATCTTGTTGACCGCTTACACCGCCTCAGCACCCCACATTCGGGCCGGCACCTTGAATTTGCTGGCCGTCACCGGCGGTAAGCGTTGGTCGCGTTTTCCGGACACGCCCTCATTGGCAGAAATGGTCAAAGATTACGACTTCCAGGCCGAGACCGGGGTTTTGGGCCCCGCAGGCATTCCCCCGGCCATCGTCAACAAGTTACAAGCCGCGGTCAAACAAGCCACAGAAAGTCCAGACTTTTTGGCCAAGTTCAAAGAGACTGGCTTCTCCATCATTTACAGCAATGCCAACGAGTATGGCGAGATCATCAAGAAAAACGTTCGCAAATACGAGCGCGCGGTGAAATTGGCCAACATCAAATCTGAGTGATGCGGCTGGCTGCACATGCATTGAATTTTGGCCTGAGCGGTCTGTTCAGATGCTGACCCCAGAACAAAACGAGCGCTTGGTGCGGGTGGGGCCCGGCACCCCCATGGGCAACTTGTTGCGCCGTTATTGGATGCCGATCGCGGGCGTGTCTGAATTGGACACCACCAGCACCAAACCGATTCGCTTGATGGGCGAAGACCTGGTGCTTTACAAAGATCTCAGCGGTACGTACGGATTGGTGCAACGCCAATGTCCGCACCGACGCGCTGATTTGAGCTTTGGCATGGTGGAGGCGCAGGGCTTGCGCTGCAGTTACCACGGCTGGCAATTCAATCACCATGGTGCTTGCCTCCATCAACCGTTTGAGGACACCGCGCACCCCGAGCGCCCAGCCAAAGCACGGGTCAAGCTCACGGCGTATCCGGTGCAAGCCAAGGGCGGCATGCTGTGGGCTTATATGGGGCCACAACCGGCCCCCTTGCTGCCCGATTGGGAAGCGTTTTCATGGGACAACGGTTTCACCCAAGTGGTGCTCTCAGAGGTGCCGTGCAATTGGTTTCAATGCCAAGAAAACTCGATCGACCCGGTGCATTTTGAATGGATGCACGAGAACTGGGGCAACCGTCAGCGCACCGGTGAGGTGCGCTTTGGCGCCACCCATTTGAAGTTGGACTTCAAAGAGTTTGAACATGGCTTCACCTATCACCGGGTCAAGCAAGACACCAGCGAACAGGACCAAGCTTGGACCGTGGGCCGGGTTTGCTTGTGGCCCAATGGATTCTTTTTGGGGGAGCACTTTGAATGGCGTGTGCCCATCGATGACGAAAACACCTTGAGCGTCACTTGGAAATACACGCGTGTGCCGCGTGAACGCGAGCCTTATGTGCAGACCCACATTCCCACTTGGTGGGGCCCGGTGAAAGACGAGCACGGTCGCTGGATCGACACCCACGTGATGAACCAAGATTTTTTGGCTTGGGTGGGGCAAGGGCGCATTGCCGACCGCAGCCGCGAAAACTTGAGTGTCAGTGACAGGGGCATTGTGGCCATGCGCCGCCGCTTCTTTGAGGAGATGGACACCGTGGCCCAAGGGGGTGAACCCAAAGCCATCTTGCGCGATCCGACGCGCCATGTTCGGTTGCCATTGCCCATGGTCTACGGGGATCAAATCACCCAAAGTCGCACCCAGGCGGAAATTTTGGCCCATCCCACGTTGAAGCAGTTTTACACGTCTTATATTTTTCAAGCGGGGCAGCCGGCCCCCGTGCGCGAGATGGCGTCGCAAGCGCTGGGCATGGCGATGAAAGAATTTGACGGCGTGGTCATCCCCCGCAAAGCCTAGGAGCACGCATCCATGAACTTGGCTCTTTTGCTCGAACGCGCAGCCCGCGATCACCCGCATGCCCCCGCCTTGGCCTGGGGAAAAACGGTTTTGCATGACCACGCGCACTTGCTCAAGCAGGTGTCTGCCATGGCAGCCGGCATGCGGGCCCTGGGTCTTCAACCCGGCGACCGGGTGGGGTTGGTGATGCGCAATCACCCCGCTTATTGGGAGTCACTGCTGGCCATTTGGCATGCCGGTTTGGTGGCCGTGCCCATCCATTCGCAATTGCACCCCAAGGAATTGGCTTACATCTTTGATGATGCCGGAACCCCTTTGGTGCTGGCCCACCCCAAAACCTTGAGCGATTGTGAGCAGGGCGCCGCACTCTCGCACCGCGTGCGCCATGTGGTGGATATCGATGGCACGGCTTATCTGCGCATGGCCCAAGCGCCAGCGATGCCATTGGCCCCGCGAGCGGCACATGATTTGGCTTGGTTGTTTTACACCAGTGGCACCACGGGAAGACCCAAGGGCGTCATGTTGTCGCACCACAACTTGACGGCCATGTGCCAGCACTATTTTGCCGATGTCGATGGCATTGAGGCCCAGGACTGCATCATCCATGCCGCACCCATGTCACACGGATCTGGCTTGTATTCATTGCCGCATTTGGCGCGGGGTGCGTGCAACGTGATCCCAGAGTCTGGCGGCTTTGATGCCCAAGAGTTGTTTGACTTGGGTGCCCATTGGCAAGGCATCTCCATGTTTGCAGCACCGACCATGCTCAAGCGCCTGGTGGAAGCCCCCAGCGATGACCCTTTCCCCGGATTGAAAACCATCATTTATGGCGGTGGCCCCATGTATGTGGCCGATATCGAAGCGGCCTTGGCCCGATTTGGCCCGCGATTTGTGCAAATTTATGGTCAAGGTGAGTCGCCCATGACCATCACCGTGTCCTCCAAAGCCATGCACCGCGATGTCAATCACCCACGCCATGCCTTGCGTTTGGCTTCGGTGGGCAGGCCCTTTGAGGGATTGCAAGTGCAGGTGTTGGACGATGAAGACCGGCCTGTGCCGGTGGATGAGATTGGCGAGGTTTGCGTGCGAGGTGAGGTGGTGATGCAAGGCTACTGGGAAAACACCGCCGCCTCGGACCAGGCTTTGCGCAACGGTTGGCTGCACACTGGTGACATGGGCAGCTTGGATGAAGAGGGTTTTTTAACCCTCAAGGACCGCAGCAAAGACCTGATCATTTCCGGCGGCAGCAACATCTACCCCCGCGAAGTGGAAGAAGTATTGCTTTTGCACCCGAGCGTGTCTGAGGTATCGGTGGTGGGGCGCACCCACCCAGAATGGGGCGAGGAAGTGGTGGCTTTTGTGGTGTTGCGGCCCCCAGCACGGGTGAGTGAAAGCCAAACCCTGCATCAATTGGACGCACATTGTTTGTCCAATTTGGCGCGCTTCAAACGTCCCAAACAATACCTGGTGGTCGATCAGCTGCCGAAAAACGAGACCGGCAAAGTTTTGAAAACCGAATTGAGAAAACTTCTCCATGTCTAATCCACCTTGGCGCACCTGGATGCCGTTGTTCATCACCTTGTTGATCCAAGCCTTGGTCACCATGGCTTTGTTGACCTTGCCCGTGATGGCCCCGGTGGTGGCCAAAGCCATGGATGTCTCTCCCACGTTGTTGGGGGTGTACATCGGCATTTCGTATGTCGGGGCGATTTTGGCCAGTTTGGCCTCGGGTGCCACGGTGATTCGCATGGGCCCCATTCGCGTCAGCCAGTGGGGCTTGGTGTTTTGTGCGGCGGGCTTGGCCATGTGCGCGGTGCCCTGGATTCCCGCCATGGTGCTGGGTGCTTTTTTGGTGGGGTTGGGGTACGGCCCCATGACCCCAGCGAGCTCGCATCTGTTGGCCCGCTCCACGCCAGCGCATCGCTTGTCTTTGGTTTTTTCCGTCAAACAAACCGGTGTGCCACTGGGGGGGATGATGGCGGGGGCCGTGGTCCCACCGCTGTTGTTGTGGGTGGATTGGCAGGCATCGCTGTTGATCGTTTCAGCGGCTTGCCTGCTGTGCGCCCTGGCAGCGCAACCCCAGCGCGAAGCCTTGGATGACGACCGAAAACCAGACCAAGCTTTGCGCTGGGGCAATATCTTGCAACCCATTCGGTTGGTCTTTTCACACCGTGCTTTGGCCACCATGGCGGTTTGTTCCTTCATGTTTTCAGTGGTGCAAATGTCCCTGATGACGTACTTGGTGACCTACTTGCATGATGAATTGCTGTTGACCTTGGTGGCTGCGGGCCTGGCCATGACCCTCACCCAATTTGGCGGGGTGATGGGTCGGGTGATGTGGGGCTATGTGGCCGATCGCTGGATCAAGCCCTTGCGCATGCTCAGTTTGCTGGCCATCACCATGTCGGGCACTGCCATGGCCTGCGCCTGGTTTGAGGTGGGCTCCTCAGCGCTGTGGTTTTACGGTGTGTTGGCGGTGTTTGGCGCCACCGCCATTGGTTGGAATGGGGTGTATCTGGCTGAAGTGGCCCGCCAAGCGCCCAAGGGCATGGCCAGCGTGGCCACTGGTGGCACCCTGGCGGTGACGTTTTTGGGGGTGGTGTTTGGCTCCCCCTTGGTGGGGTGGATCTCCAATGTCACGGGCACTTACCGATCCGGCTTCATGGCCTTGAGCCTGTTGGCATTCACCTGCTTTTCATTGCTGACTTGGTTGAGTCGGGCCAAGAAAAGTTAAATCTTGGCTGAGGGTCTTGCCCGGCTCAATGGCGCAAAGCGCGGGCACAGGGTTCACTGCTCTTTTTTGAACCCAATGGCTTTGACGATGGCATTGATTTGTTGCCGCTCGCGGGCCAGCAATTGGGCAAATTCTGCGGGGGTGTTGGCCACCGGGTCGATGCCGCTGAGGGTGATTTTGTCTTTGTTGACGTTGGTGCGGGTGGTGGTTCTGACCGTGCGGCTGATTTTGTCCACCAAGTCGGGGGCCATGTGGGCCGGTCCAAACAAGCCATACCAGGTGCTGATCGATGCAGCGGGGTAGCCCAACTCATTCATCGTTGGCACATCGGGCAGGCTGGTCATGCGGGTGTCCGTGGTCACCGCCAAGGCTTTCAAGCGCCCCGATTTGATGTGCTGCAAAACTGCCGGCGGGGTGGAATAAGCCAATTGCACGCGCCCGGCAAGCAAATCGACCACTGCGGGTCCGCTGCCTTTGTAGGGAATATGGGTGGCCGCTATGCCAGCCTTTTTCAAAAACACTTCCATGGCCAAGTGGGTCAATCCGCCACTCCCCCCAGAGCCGTAGTTCAATGCTTCAGGTTGCCTTTTCGCCAGCGCGATCAACTGCGCGACATTTTGGACCTGCACATCGGCATGGGCCAACAAAATCAGCGGTGTGGAAGCCAACAAGGAGATGGGGGTGAGGTCTTTGTTGGCCTCAAACGTGTATTTGTTGAGCAAGGTGGCGTCGATGAATTGCGACACGCTCATGAACATCAAGGTGTACCCGTCGGCTGGCGCATTGACCAAAGCGTCCAGCCCCAGCATCCCCGATGCACCGGGCTTGTTGTCAGCGACCACCGCTTGCTTCCAAGATTCCGCCGCCATTTGCCCAAACAAACGCGCGGTCACATCGGTGCCAGCGCCTGGGGAGGTGGGAACGATCCAACGAACGGGTTTGCTGGGGTAGTCTTGCCAGGGCTCTGCGGCAGATGCGGCCCCAGACCAGAGTGTGAATGCGCAAAACAGCCAAGCTGATAGGGTTGAGAACTTTCTTGTTTGCATGGGGAGCCTTTGGCGATGGAGCCGCACCTGAACTCAGGCCATCTCACCTGAGTTTGGTTTCATAATGCCTCTTTGACCTCATGGTACACAAGCATGCTCTCAAACGCCTCTGACACCCTTCACAGCTTGATGGCCCAAGGCCGTTTGATTCGCATGCCGGGTGCCTACGACGGGCTGTCCGCGCGCATGGCCCAAATGGCCGGGTTTCAAGGTGTGGCCTTTCCGGGAATGCGGTGTCGGCCAGTTTGATGGGCTTGCCTGACATTGGCGTGTTGAATTTGACCGATAACGTCAGCCATGCGGGCCGCATTGCGCGGGGGCTGAACATCCCCATGATTTGTGATGCAGACACCGGTTATGGTGGTGTGATGAATGTCATCCGCACCGTGCAAGAGTTTGAAGCGGCAGGGGTGGCGGGCATTCACTTGGAAGACCAGGTCACGCCCAAACGCTGCGGCATCTTGCCCCAGGGCATACCGGTGATTTCGGAGGATGAACACTGCTTCAAAATCAAAGCCGCCGTGAGTGCCCGTCGCAATCCGCATTTTTTGATCATTGCCCGCACCGATGCCAAATCCATGCACGGCCTGGAGAACGCCACCGAGCGTGCCCGTCGATACATCGAGTCGGGTGCCGATGCGGCTTTGGTGATGGGTGCCAACACCTCTGAGGAACTGCGCTATGTGGCAGACCAAGTGCGAGCGCCTTTGGTCACGGTGATTCAAGAAGCGGGCCCCACCACCTTGCTGACCAATGACCAATTGGAAGCCGTGGGATGCGTGTTTGCATTGCATGCGGGCATCGCCCGTTACGCCGTGGTCAAGGCCTTGCAAGATGCTTATGCTGCTTTGCATCGCGATCAACACACATTGGCCGTGCGCGATCGCATGGCCAGCTTTGAAGCCTACAACCAAGTGCTGGGCCTGGACCATTGGATGGCACTGGAACAGCAATTCAGCCCGGATTAACCCACCAACCACGCCATGAAAAAAACACTGTTTGACAAAATTTGGGAGGCCCACTGGGTGGGGCAGCGAGAAGATGGTCGACAACTGCTCTACATCGATCGCCACATTGTTCACGAACTGCACGCGCCCCACGCCTTTGCCGACATGGACAAGCATGCCCACTCGGTGCGCCGCAAAGACATCACGGTGGTGGTCCAGGATCACACGGTGCCCACGCGCGTGGGTGTGCCCTTGCGCTCTGGGCACATCGATGCCACAGGCCTGGCCACCGCCAAGCATGGCGTCAAGCGACTGTCGGTGGAGGATTCGCGCCACGGCATCAGCCATGTGATTTCGCCAGAACAAGGGTGGGCGGTTCCGGGGGGAACGCTGGCATGCCCGGACAGCCATTCCTCCACGGTGGGGGCTTTGGGGTGTTTGGCCTTTGGTTGCGGCACCACCGAAATGGTTCATGTCTTGGCCACCCAAACCATTGCCATGGAAAAGCCCCAGCAAATGCGCATTGTTTTGCAGGGCTCATTGGGGTTCGGGGTCACCGCCAAAGACGTGGCCCTGCACTTGATTCGCACCGTTGGTGTGGATTTTGGGCGCGGACATGCGGTGGAATATGCCGGCCCGGTGGTCAGCGCCATGGACTTGGAGTCGCGCATGACCTTGTGCAACATGACCATCGAATGGAGCGGCCGAACCTGTTTGATCGCCCCGGATCAGCGCACGTTTGATTGGATTGCGCAACAAGCCCACGCCCCCAAAGGGGCGCTTTGGGCCGAGGCCGTTCGCCAGTGGCAGGTGTTCCATACCGATGCGGATGCGGTTTTTGATACCGAAGTGACCATTGATTGCGCCCAAATTGGGCCTCAAATCACCTGGGGAACCGACCCCAGTCAGAGCGTGAATGTCGACGAAGCGATTGGCGATGTCCCCAAGGTTCAAGCCCAAGAATTTGACCGCCAACAGCGTGCTTTGGCTTATATGGACTTGCAAACGGGACAGGCCTTGGTGGGCTTGCCCATCCAGCGTGTCTTCATTGGCTCGTGCACCAATGCCCGAATCACCGACTTGCGCCATGCGGCGCAGGTTGTTCAAGGGCGCAAAGTCGCCCCGGGGGTGACGGCCTTGGTCGTGCCGGGCTCCAACGCGGTCAAACGCCAAGCCGAGTCAGAGGGCTTGGATCAAATCTTTCTGGCCGCTGGCTTTGAGTGGCATCTGTCAGGCTGCTCCATGTGTGCCGGTGCCAATGGCGAAGTGGGGCGCGCTGGCGAGCGGTGTGTGGCCACCAGCAACCGCAATTTTGAAAATCGGCAAGGTCGAGGCGTGCGCACCCATTTGGCCAGCCCAGCCATGGCGGCCGCAGCAGCGGTGGCGGGCCACATCGTGGACTTTCGAACTTGGTTGCAGCCCGAGGCCTCATCATGAAAGCTTTTGTCAAAGTCACTGGCACGGCCATCCCCATGCCGCTGGAGGATGTCAACACAGATCAAATCATTCCATCGGCTTATTTGAAGGACCTGAACGCATCCATGGCCGATGGCTTCATGGCGTATGCGCGGCGCCGACCCGATGGCAGCCCGATTGAATCTTGCGTCTTGGAGCAAGCCCCGTACCAAGGGGCGCCCATTTTGTTGGTGGGTTCCAATTTTGGCTGCGGCAGTTCACGCGAGCATGCCGTTTGGGCCATGCAAGCCTATGGCATTCGGTGCGTGGTCGGACACCGGTTGGCCGAATTTTTTCGTGACAACTGCTATAAAAATGGTGTCTTGCCCCTGGAGTTGTCTGCTGCACAGGTGGCAGCCTGGATGCATGCGGCTTTGTTGAGCGCAGGGCAACCAGCTTTTACCGTTGATCTGCAAAATCAACAAGTCACGGGGCCCGATGGCTTTCACATTTCCTTTGAGATCCCCGCAGCCCAGCGCTCCGCTTTGCTGTTGGGTTTGGACGAGGTGGGCATGACCTTGCAACAGTTGTCGCTCATCGAAGCCTGGGAAGCGCGACAAAGCCACGGGCCTGCGAGCAGCTTGCCCATCGATGTCTGAGGGGTTGATGCAACGCCCCAACTTCATCCACCTTTGCTTGGCCGCTTGCCTGGGGTTGTTGGCCGCTTGTCATTCCGAGGTGGATCAATGTGTGGCGGCGGGTTTGGCTGCCGAACTCGAGTCCCAACAAGATCAAAGAATCCGGCTCACCAAATGGGAAGGGCAACGCCAAGAAAACACCCAGGCTTGGGACAGGTTCATGGCCACGCGACCGATGGAATGCATGGACCGTGACAGTTTTTACGCCAGCCCGGTGGGTGCCCCGCATCGAAAAGAACATGCCTTTTTGCGCGGCGGCGGCGACTTGAGCCCAGGCCAATCTGCATACGAAAAACATTGTCAGTTGTCGAGCTTCAAGCCACCTTATCCAGACTTGGCCAAAGACCCACCGAGTTCAGACACCAGTTCGCTGGAGCAAATTGAATATCGGGTGCGCATCGCGTGCCTGCAGGCCACCAAGCGCTAGCCTTGTGTCGCGTGAACGCGCCTGATGTGGGTACATGTCCGGACAAAAAAAAACCCCATGAATGGGGCATTTGGCGGAGAGGGCGGGATTCGAACCCGCGGAGGGCTGTTAACCCTCACACGCTTTCCAGGCGTGCGACTTAAACCGCTCATCCACCTCTCCGGAAGCGTCAAATTGTAGCAGTGCTATGCAGGTACACTTCGCGCCTATTTGACCCGCCCCTCACCCGGCTTGACAGGAGTCGTGCATGAAGTTTCGTTTTCCCATCGTCATCATCGACGAAGATTTTCGCTCTGAAAACACATCGGGATTGGGCATTCGTGCCTTGGCCGACGCGATTGAATCCGAGGGATCTGAGGTGCTGGGTGTGACCAGTTACGGCGACTTGAGTCAATTTGCCCAGCAACAATCGCGGGCCAGCGCCTTCATCTTGTCAATTGACGATGAGGAGTTTTCTCCCGGCCCTGACTTGGACCCGGTGGTGGTGAACCTGCGCAGTTTCATCAACGAAGTTCGCCGAAAAAATGCGGACGTGCCGATTTATGTGTATGGCGAAACCAAAACATCGCGCCATTTGCCCAATGACATCTTGCGCGAGCTGCATGGTTTCATCCACATGTTCGAAGACACGCCAGAGTTTGTGGCCCGTCACATCATCCGCGAGGCAAAAACCTATTTGGAGGGCGTGCAACCGCCATTTTTCAAGGCGTTGCTCGACTATGCCGAAGATGGTTCTTATTCCTGGCATTGCCCAGGTCACTCGGGGGGTGTGGCATTTTTAAAAAGCCCCGTGGGCCAAATGTTTCATCAGTTTTTTGGCGAAAACATGTTGCGCGCCGACGTGTGCAATGCGGTGGAAGAGCTGGGTCAATTGCTCGACCACGATGGCGCCATTGGTGAGAGCGAGCGCAATGCCGCGCGCATTTTCAATGCCGATCACTGCTTTTTTGTCACCAACGGCACCAGCACCTCCAACAAAATGGTGTGGCACCACACGGTGGCCCCTGGCGACGTGGTGGTGGTCGACCGCAATTGCCACAAATCGGTCTTGCACGCGATCATCATGACCGGGGCTGTGCCGGTGTTTCTCAAGCCCACACGCAACCACTTTGGCATCATTGGTCCCATCCCCAAGTCGGAATTCGAGCCCGCCGCCATCCAAGCCAAGATCAAGGCCAACCCTTTGCTCAAAGGGGTGGATGAAAAACAGGTCAAACCCCGGGTTTTGACCTTGACACAGTCGACCTACGACGGCGTTCTGTACAACACCGAGACCATCAAGAAGATGCTCGATGGCTATGTGGCCAATTTGCATTTTGACGAAGCTTGGTTGCCGCATGCGGCGTTTCACCCGTTTTATGGCACCTACCACGCCATGGGCAAAAAGCGCGAGCGCCCGCTGGAGTCGATGGTCTATTCGACCCAATCCATCCACAAATTGCTCGCAGGCATCAGCCAAGCCAGCCATGTGTTGGTGCAAGACTCGCAAAACAACAAGCTGGATCGGCATTTGTTCAACGAAGCCTATTTGATGCACACCAGCACCAGCCCGCAGTACAGCATCATCGCCAGCTGCGACGTGGCTGCGGCCATGATGGAACCCCCTGGTGGCACGGCCTTGGTGGAAGAAAGCATCTTGGAAGCACTGGATTTCCGCCGCGCCATGCGCAAGGTCGATGACGAGTACGGCAAAGACTGGTGGTTCAAAGTGTGGGGCCCCGATCAATTGGTCGAGGATGGCATCGGGCGCGCCGATGACTGGATCATCAAGGCCGAAGGCCGCACCGCCAAATGGCATGGGTTTGGCAAGTTGGCCGATGGCTTCAACATGCTCGATCCCATCAAGGCCACCATCGTCACCCCCGGTCTGGACCTCAATGGCCGCTTTGACCAACAGGGCATCCCAGCCAGCATCGTGACCAAGTTTTTGTCCGAGCATGGTGTGATTGTGGAAAAAACAGGCCTCTACAGTTTCTTCATCATGTTCACCATTGGCATCACCAAGGGCCGATGGAACTCATTGCTCACTGCTTTGCAGCAGTTCAAAGACGATTACGACCGCAACCAACCGCTGTGGCGCGTTTTGCCCAAGTTTTGCCAACTGCACCGGACCTACGAGCGCATGGGCCTCAAAGACTTGTGCCAGCATGTGCACAGCCTGTATGCCAAACACGACGTGGCGCGTTTGACCACCGAGATGTACCTGAGTGACCTCACGCCGGCCATGAAGCCCAGTGACGCCTATGCGCAAATTGCGCACCGCAATACCGAGCGCGTGCCCATTGATGCGCTCGAAGGTCGCATCACCACCAGTTTGGTCACCCCTTATCCCCCGGGCATCCCTTTGCTGATCCCCGGCGAGGTGTTCAACCGAAAAATCATCGACTACTTGAAGTTTTCACGCGAGTTCAACACCCAATGCCCGGGGTTCGAGAGCGACATCCATGGCTTGGTTGAAGAAAAAGACGCCCAGGGTGTGACGCACTATTACGCGGATTGCGTCAAAGCCGGCACCTGAATGAAAACGCCCCTGGGCAGGGGCGTTGCGTGGGTGGTGTCCGTGTCAAGCGCTGGGCTCGGCGATGCCGCCCACCACTTGGCTGAAGCCGCCATCCACATAGGTGATTTCAGCGGTGACACCAGCTGCCAAGTCGCTCAGCAAAAAAGCCGCCACATGGCCCACGTCATCTATGGTGACGTTGCGCCGAATGGGTGAGGCTTCGGCCACCACTTTGAGGATCTTGCCAAACCCTTGGATGCCGCTGGCGGCCAAGGTTTTGATCGGGCCCGCGCTGATGCCATTGGCGCGCAATCCCCGGCCTTGGCTGCCCAGGGACTCAGCCAAATAACGCACGCTGGCTTCCAATGAGGCTTTGGCCAGGCCCATGGTGTTGTAGTTGGGCACGGTGCGCAATGCGCCCAAATAGCTCAGCGTCAGCACAGACGCGTTGTCATTCAGGTATGGCAGGGCCGCTTTGGCCAAGGCCGGAAAGCTGTAGGCACTGATGTCGTGTGCGACGCGAAAAGCCTCACGGCTCAAGCCCTCAAGGAAATCGCCGGCAATCGCTTCACGGGGGGCAAATCCAATGGCGTGAACCAAGCCGTCAAACTTTGGCCAATGGGCGCTCAGGTCCGACATCAACCGCTCAATTTGGCCGTCGTCACCCACATCGCAGTCAAAAATCAGCTCGCTGTCAAAGGCTTTGGCAAACTGGGCGGTGCGCTCTTTGAAACGCTCGCCCACATAGCTCAAGGCGATCTCGGCGCCTTGCTGGTGACATGCACGGGCGATGCCATAAGCGATGGAGCGGTTGGACAAGACCCCGGTGATCAACAGTTTTTTCCCGCTCAAAAACCCATTTATTTGCGACATGGCGCACATCTCCATTGAAAATCTTGCAGAATTGTCGCATGCGATGGTTTTTGTTCATGTGTATGTGTTGGGTGGCTGCACCTTCTTGGGCGGCGCACGCCTATGCCCAATTTGGCGACATCAAATACCCGCCAGATTTCAGCCATTTTGAGTATGTGAATCCACAAGCCCCCAAGGGCGGCAGCATCGCCATGGTGGCCCCCACCCGCGGCTCCAATTTCGACAAGTACAACCCCTTCACCTTGAAGGGAACCCCACCGCCCGCATTGAGCAGTTTGCTGTTTGAAAGCTTGTTGACCGGCACCATGGACGAGCCCACCACCGCCTATGGTTTGCTGGCAGAAGATATCAGTGTGTCAGCAGACCGCTTGTCGGCGACCTTCAAAATTCGATCGCAAGCCCGTTTTCACAACGGCGACCCGGTGCTGGCTTTGGATGTGAAGCACTCGTTTGATCAACTCACCAGCCGCGCCGCCGCCCCCCAATATCGGACCTACTTTGCAGAGGTCAAGGCCGTGGTGGTGCTCGGCGAGCGTTTGGTGCGGTTTGATTTCAAACGCGTCAACCCCGAGTTGCCTTTGATCGTGGGGGGCATGCCGGTCTTCAGCCACCGTTGGGGCGAGGGCAAGCCGCTGGACAAAATCATCACCGACACCCCGATTGGTTCTGGCCCATACACCATCGGGTCGGTGGATTTTGGCCGCGATGTGCATTACCAGCGCGATACCAAGTATTGGGCCCAGGACATCCATGTGCGCAAAGGCATGTACAACTTTGACCGCATCACCTACCGGCTATACAAAGACAGCACGGCGCAGTTGGAGGCCTTCAAAGCGGGGGAATTTGAATACATCCAGGCTTTTGTGGCCCGCGAATGGGCGCGGGCCTATTCTGGTAAAGCCTTTGACAGCGGCCAACTCATCAAGCGTGAGCTGCAGCATGGCAATGCGGGTGACTTTCAAGGTTTTTTGTTCAACACCCGGCTGCCCAAGTTCAAAGACGTGCGGGTGCGCCAAGCCATTGCCCTGGCCATGGACTACGAGTGGATGAATCGACAGCTGTTCTACAACGCCTACACCCGGGTGCGGGGGTACTTTGTGGGCAGTGACTTTGAAGCCAAAGGCATGCCCACCGAGCGCGAATTGGCCTTGCTCGAGCCTTTGCGGCGCCAACTCGATGCGGCGGTGTTCGATCAGCCGGTTCCCTTGCCACCGGTGACGTCTTTGGATCCAGCATCGGGCAATACCTTGCGCGACAACCTCCGTCTGGCGAAAAAATTGTTGCAAGATGCCGGCTGGACCTACCGCGATGGCGCTTTGCGCAATGCCCAGGGCCAGGCCTTCACATTGGAGTTTTTGGACAACTCTGGCAGCATGGGCCGGGTGGTGACGCCGTTTGCCAAAAACTTGCAAAAGCTGGGCTTCAGTGTGAATTACAAAGTGATTGATTTCGCCATTTTGCAAAAACGCATGGATGTGTTTGATTTTGAAATCATCAGCTCGCGCTATGTGGGCAGCGAGTCGCCGGGGACTGAATTGCTCGAGCGCTTTGGCTCCAAAGCCGCCGACACCGAAGGCTCCAGCAACGTGTTGGGGCTCAAAGACCCGGCGGTAGATGCCTTGCTCGATCGGGTGATCACCGCCCAAACCCGGCCGCAGTTGACCGATGCCCTGCGCGCCTTGGACCGGGTGCTGCGCCATGGTCACTACAGCGTGCCGCACTGGTATGGCAGCGTGCACCGGGTGGCCTGGCGGGGTGGGCGCTTTGAGCAACCCACTGTCACGCCGCGTTATTACCAACCCGAAGCTTGGATCAGTTCGACGTGGTGGGCCAATGCGGCCAACCGCAGTCAAGGGGCGGGGGTGCGCTGAGATGTTGATGTATGTGGTCAAGCGTTTGTTGTTGATGATCCCCACTTTGTTCGGTGTGTTGTTGGTGACCTTTGCGGTCATCCAGTTTGTGCCGGGTGGTCCCGTGGAACAAATGGTGTCGCAACTGCAAGGTCGCGATGGCGGTGGCGAAGGGGCCGCGCAAAGTGGTGCTGGCTACCGTGGCCGTCAAGGGGTGGATGCAGCCCGCATCGAAGAGATCAAGCAACTGTATGGATTCGACAAGCCTGCCACCGAGCGCTTTGTGCAAATGCTGGGTCAGTTTGCTCGGTTTGATTTGGGCAAAAGCTTTTTCCACCCCAAGTCGGTGTGGGAATTGGTGCGAGAAAAATTACCGGTGTCGATCAGCTTGGGACTGTGGACCTTCTTTCTCAGCTATTTGATCTCCGTGCCTTTGGGCATCGCCAAAGCCGTGCGTGCAGGCACCCGCTTTGACACCTTGACCAGCTTGTTGGTGCTGACCGGTTACGCCATACCCGGCTTTGTGTTGGGCGTGGCCTTGCTGGTGATTTTTGGGGGTCAGTTGCAATGGTTTCCCTTGCGTGGGCTGACCTCTGGCAACTGGGCTGAGTTGAGCTTTGGCGCCAAGGTGGTGGATTACCTGTGGCACATTGCCTTGCCGATCACGGCCAGCGTGTTGGGGGCTTTTGCAGTGACCACCATGTTGACCAAAAATGCATTTTTGGAAGAGATTCGAAAGCAATATGTGTTGACCGCCCGGGCCAAGGGCATGAGCGAGGGTCGCGTGCTGTGGAAACATGTGATGCGCAATGCCTTGATTCCCTTGGTCACCGGGTTTCCAGCAGCGTTCATCGGTGCATTTTTTACCGGCTCCTTGTTGATCGAAACTTTGTTTTCTTTGGATGGGCTGGGTTTGCTCAGCTACGAAAGTGTGATGCGCCGTGATTACCCGGTGGTCTTGGGCACTTTGTATTTGTTCACCCTGATTGGTTTGTTCACCAAACTCATCAGCGATCTTTGTTATGTGTGGGTGGATCCGCGTGTCAAATTCGATTGAATCCACTTGGGTGGCATCGCCCACACCGGCCAAACGCGCTTGGATGCGGTTCAAGCGCCATCGACTGGGGTTTGCCAGCCTGGTCATTTTTGTGGCGATGACCTTGCTCAGCTTGGGCGCCGAACTGATCTCGAACGACAAGCCCTTGCTGGCTCGACATGACGGGCGCTGGTATGTGCCTTTGGTGCAAAACCTGCCGGAGACGGTTTTCGGCGGTGACTTCGACACCCCCACCGACTTTTTAGACCCCTTTATCCAGGCCCAATTCGCCAAGCCCGGCAACTGGGCGATTTACCCCCTCAACCCCTACCACCACAGCACCTTGAATTACTTTGCCAAAGAGCCCAACCCCAGCGGCCCATCGGCAGACAACTGGTTGGGCACCGATGACCGGGGCCGCGATGTGTTGGCCCGGTTGATCTATGGCTTTCGGGTATCGGTGCTGTTTGCCTTGGCCTTGACCATTGTCGGCACGATTTTGGGGGTGGTCACAGGTGCCATTCAAGGTTTTTTTGGCGGCAAAACCGATTTGGCCTTTCAACGCTTCATCGAAATTTGGTCGGCCATGCCCGAGTTGTATTTGCTGATCATTTTTGCCGCGGTGTTTGACCCCAGCGTGGGCTTGCTGCTGATCTTGTTGAGTTTGTTTGGTTGGATGGGCTTGAGCGACTATGTGCGGGCAGAGTTTTTGCGCAACCGGCAACTCGACTATGTGCGGGCGGCCAAAGCCTTGGGTTTGAGCTCCTGGGCCATCATCCGGCGCCATGTGTTGCCCAACAGCATGACGCCGGTGGTGACTTTTTTGCCCTTTCGCATGAGTGCCGCGATCTTGGCCCTGACCAGCTTGGATTTTCTCGGCTTGGGGGTGCCGCCGGGCACGCCCAGTTTGGGTGAACTGCTGGCCCAGGGCAAAACCAATATCGATGCCTGGTGGATCTCCTTGTCCACGTTTTTGGTTTTGGTGGTCACTTTGTTGTTGCTGACCTTCATGGGTGACGCTTTGCGTGACGCCCTGGACCCGCGCAAGGCCGACCAATGAGCCAGGCCCCAAGCCCTTTGTTGTCGTTGCGCCAATGGCGGGTGTCTTTTGCCGGGCACGAAGTGGTGCACGGCATCGACCTGGACTTGGCGGCGGGCGAACGCCTGGCCTTGGTCGGGGAATCAGGCTCGGGCAAAACCGTGACGGCGCTGGGTGTGTTGCGCTTGCTGGGCGCCGCGCAATTGACCGGTACCTGCTGGTTCAATGGTGAAGACCTGATGCAAGCCAGCGAAGCGCGCATGCAGCAGTTGCGTGGACAAGACATCGCCATGGTGTTCCAAGAGCCCATGACCGCGCTCAACCCCTTGTTCACCATCGGCGATCAACTGTCTGAAGTATTGCTGCTCAAAATGGCCTTGTCGCGCCGCGATGCCTGGGAGCGCAGTGCAGAAATGCTCAGCCAAACCGGTTTGAACCCGCCCGAGCGTTTTTTGAAGTCCTATCCGCATCAACTCTCGGGCGGTCAACGCCAACGCGCCATGATCGCCATGGCTTTGGCCTGTCGCCCCAAATTGTTGTTGGCCGATGAACCCACCACCGCCTTGGATGTCTCGATGCGGGGTCAAATTTTGGATTTGCTCGACACCTTGCAGCGCGAAACCGGAACGGCGGTTTTGATGATCACCCACGACCTGAACCTGGTGCAACGCTTTGCCGATCGGGTGGCGGTGATGGAGCAGGGCCATGTGGTGGAACACGGCCCGGTGCAGCAAGTGCTTCAACAACCGCAACACCCCTACACCCGCAAACTGGTGGACAGCCGACCCCAGCGCCACCTGAAGCCGGTGCCAGACGCTGCCCCTGTGGTGGCCCAAGCGAGCAAACTGCAGGTCAGTTACCCCACCCGATTGCCTGGCTGGCGGGGTTGGTTCAAAGCGGGCGCTTTTGTGGCCGTTGACCAGGTCGATTTCTCCATCCGACAAGGCGAAACTTTGGGGATTTTGGGCGAATCGGGGTCAGGCAAATCCACCTTGGCCTTGGCACTGCTGGGCCTGTTGCCGTTCCAAGGTCAATTGCAAGTGATGGGGCAAGGCTGGCAACACCACCACCAAGCTGATTTGCCCCTGCGCCGCGTGGTTCAAGTGGTGTTCCAAGACCCGTTTTCCTCACTGTCTCCGCGCATGACGGTCGAAGACGTGGTGGGCGAGGGTTTGAGGGTGCATCAGCCGCAGCTGTCCGCTCAAGAGCGCCAAAATTTGGTCAAGCGGGTTTTGGCCGAGGTGGGCATGCGTGAGAGCGAATTTCCAGGTTTGTTGCAGCGCTACCCCCACGAGTTTTCCGGCGGACAGCGCCAGCGCATCGCGGTGGCCCGTGCGCTGGTGTTGCAGCCCCAATTGCTGGTTTTGGATGAACCCACCAGCGCCTTGGATGTATCGATCCAAAAGCAATTGCTGCAACTGCTTCAAACCTTGCAAGCTGAGCGCGGCTTGAGTTATTTGCTGATCACCCACGACATGGACGTCATCCAAGCCATGGCCCACCAGGTGATGGTGATGAAGGACGGACAGGTGGTGGAGGCGGGCGAAACCCAAGCCGTGTTGGCCCAACCCCGCCACACCTACACCCAAACCTTGGTGCAGGCCTCAACCCC
This sequence comes from Comamonadaceae bacterium, assembly GCA_947448885.1. Classification (GTDB taxonomy): domain Bacteria; phylum Pseudomonadota; class Gammaproteobacteria; order Burkholderiales; family Burkholderiaceae_C; genus Limnohabitans. The sequence goes on along the minus strand of CANFPJ010000004.1, from coordinate 20,285 downwards.
AGGCATGGGCAGGTCATAAAGCGATTGAAATCAAATATTTAGCGGTTATAATATTTGCTTGACGACCAACCGGGCGGATACCAACCGCCCGTTTTTTTTGGTCAATCGCTTTTCGGTTTGGGGTGTGATTGTCTGTGGCCTTGCAAGAAGTTGTTGTTCAAACCGTGACCGGTCTCGGTTACGACCTGGTGGAGCTGGAACGCTCGGCCGGTGGTTTGCTGCGCATCACCATTGACCACCCCTGGACTTTGGGGGCAGAACCCGTGTTTGTGACGGTGGAAGACTGTGAAAAAGTCACCCGTCAATTGCAATTTGTGTTGGAAGCCGAAGAGGTGGAGTACCGCCGCTTGGAGGTGTCTTCGCCGGGCATCGACCGGCCTTTGCGCCACCAAGCCGACTTTGAGCGGTTTGCAGGTGAAGTGATTGACATCACCTTGAAGGCACCCATGGGTGCTGCGGCCGGTGGCCAGGTATCGGCACTGCGGAAAAAATTCAGAGGCGCGTTGGAAAAAGGCGAGGCCCCCGGACATTGGCAAATTGTTTGGCGCGATGAGGCGCCCACCAAGCCCGGTCAGCGGATCAGTCAGAAAAGGGCGGTCCCGCCATCACAGGTGCTGGGGTTTGCATTGGAAGAGTTGCGCGAGGCACGCCTTGCGCCTTTGGTTGATTTCAAGGGTCGTTCGGCCCGTTCAGTTTGAGCACGAGAGGAGTCAGAGATCATGAACCGCGAAATGTTGATGTTGGTGGATGCCATCTCGCGAGAGAAAAATGTCGAGCGCGACGTGGTGTTTGGGGCGGTCGAATTGGCCTTGGCCCAGGCCACCAAAAAGTTGTTTCAAGGCGACGTGGACATCCGCGTGGCGGTGGACCGCGATAGCGGTGATTACGAAACTTTTCGCCGCTGGATGGTGGTCCCCGATGAGGCCGGCCTGCAAAACCCGGATGCTGAAGAGCTGCTCATGGATGCCACAGATCGTGTCTCTGACGTCGAGGTCGGTGAGTACATCGAAGAAGGCGTGGAATCGGTGCCGATTGGCCGCATTGGCGCCATGGCGGCCAAACAGGTCATCTTGCAAAAAATCCGTGACGCTGAGCGTGAGATGCTGCTCAACGACTTTTTGTCGCGTGGCGACAAAATCTTTGTCGGCACGGTCAAGCGCATGGACAAGGGTGACATCATTGTCGAGAGCGGCCGGGTGGAAGGGCGTTTGAGACGTGGCGAAATGATTGCCAAAGAGAATTTGCGCAATGGCGACCGCGTGCGCGCCATGATCATGGAAGTGGACCTGACCTTGCGCGGCGCCCCGATCATTTTGTCGCGCTCAGCGCCTGAGTTCATGATGGAGCTGTTTCGCCAAGAGGTGCCCGAGATCGAGCAAGGTTTGCTGGAGATCAAATCTTGCGCCAGAGACTCGGGTTCGCGGGCCAAAATTGCCGTGATTTCACACGACAAACGTGTCGACCCTATCGGCACTTGTGTGGGCGTGCGCGGCACCCGTGTCAATGCCGTCACCAATGAATTGGCCGGCGAACGCGTGGACATTGTCTTGTGGAGCGAAGACCCAGCGCAGTTCGTGATTGGCGCTTTGGCACCTGCCAATGTCAGCTCCATCGTGGTGGACGAAGAAAAGCACGCCATGGATGTGGTGGTTGACGAAGAAAACCTGGCCATCGCCATTGGCCGCGGTGGTCAAAACGTTCGTTTGGCCTCCGACCTCACGGGTTGGAAGATCAACATCATGGACGCCAATGAGTCGGCGCAAAAGCAGGCCAATGAGACCGATTACCTGCGCACCCTGTTCATGGAAAAACTCGACGTGGACCAAGAGATTGCCGACATCTTGATCGCCGAGGGCTTTACCAGCTTGGAAGAGGTGGCTTATGTCCCCTTGCAAGAAATGCTTGAAATTGAAGGCTTTGACGAAGACACCGTCAACGAGCTGCGCACCCGCGCCAAAGACATGCTGCTGACCATGGAAATTGCCCGTGAAGAAAGCATTGAAGAGGTCTCCCAAGACCTGCGAGACCTGGAAGGGCTGGAGGCTGAATTGATCGCCACTTTGGCGCAAAACGGCGTGAACACCCGAGACGAATTGGCAGACCTGGCCGTTGATGAGCTGACCGCCATCACCGGCCAACCGGAGGAGGAGGCCAAGGCCCTGATCCTGAAGGCACGCGAACATTGGTTCGCAGGTCAAGAGTAATGGTCATGGAGAGGAATACCACAAATGTCCAGTACGACGGTTGCCGAGTTTGCCAACGAACTCAAAAAATCCACCAGCACATTGATCGAGCAATTGCGCTTGGCCGGTGTTGATAAATCGACCCCCAACGATGCCCTCACCGATGGTGACAAGCAAAAGCTATTGAACCACCTCAAAGCCAGCCACGGTACCGATTCACCTGAGCGCAAAAAAATCACCTTGGTCAAAAAATCCACCAGTGAGATCAAACAAGCCGATGCCACCGGCAAAGCCCGCACCATTCAAGTCGAGGTGCGCAAAAAACGCACTTTCATCAAGCGTGATGATGGTCCCGAGACCGCAGAGGCACCTGCCCCCGTTGAAGTGGTTCGCCCCGCGCCGACACCTGCGCCCGTGGCTGCGCCCATCGATGAAGCGGAATTGCAACGCCGCGAACAAGATGCGTTGCGCCAAGCTGAACTGATCCGCCGCCAAGAAGCCGAAATATTGGCCAAACGCGAAGCCGTTGAAGCCCGGGCATTGGCCGCCAAGCAAGCCCAGCAAGAACCCACACCTGAAGCGCATGTGGCTGAACCTGCCGCCCAAGCGCCAGTCGAACCGGCGGTCGAGGCTGACGCTGTGCCCGAAGCCCCAGTGGAATTGACCGCCGCCGAAAAGGCCAAGCAAGCTGCCGATTCGGCACTGCAAGCGAGCAAATCCAGCGACGAGCGACGCAGCAAAGCCTTGGCCGAGGCCGAAGCCATTCGCACCATGATGAATGCGCCCAAGCGGGTCTTGGTGGCCAAGAAGCCCGATGAGCCCAAACCTGCTGAAGTTGCCGGTGCCAAAAAAGGCACCTTGCACAAGCCCGCCGTAGGCACGGTCAAACCCGCAGTGGCGAAAACGGCTGGTACCGATGCCACCGCGCCCAAAGAAGGACAAAAAGAGCTCAAAAGCGCCAAACTGTCGTCTAGCTGGGCAGATGACCAGAGCAAGAAAAAAGAAATCAAGACCCGTGGCGACAGCAATACCGGTGTGGGCCGCAACAGTTGGCGTGGCGGACCACGGGCCCGCAACCGAGACCGTGATCGCGATGACCAACCGCAAGTCAGCGCCCCAGTGGAGCAGCGCGTCATTGAGGTTCATGTGCCAGAGACCATCACGGTCGCCGAGTTGGCGCACAAAATGGCGATCAAAGCCTCAGAGGTCATCAAACAATTGATGAAACTGGGCCAAATGGTCACCATCAACCAACCGCTGGACCAAGACACGGCCATGATCGTGGTGGAAGAAATGGGCCACAAAGCCATCGTGGCAGCCCTGGATGATCCTGAGGCCTTCACCGATGAAGAAGATTCAGCCACCCAATCAGAGTCCTTGCCCCGCGCCCCTGTGGTGACGGTCATGGGTCACGTTGACCATGGCAAAACTTCGTTGCTCGACCGCATCCGCCAAGCCCGTGTGGCTGCCGGTGAGGCCGGTGGCATCACCCAGCACATTGGTGCTTACCACGTTGAAACCCCGCGCGGCATGATCTCCTTTTTGGACACCCCTGGCCACGAGGCGTTCACCGCCATGCGGGCCCGTGGTGCGCAAGCCACCGACATTGTGATTTTGGTGGTGGCAGCCGACGACGGCGTGATGCCGCAAACCCGTGAGGCCATCAAACACGCCAAAGCGGCCGGTGTGCCCATCGTGGTGGCGCTCAACAAAATGGACAAGCCCGACGCCAACCCCGATCGCGTCAAGGGCGAGTTGGTCACCGAAGAGGTGGTGCCAGAAGAGTTTGGCGGTGATTCACCCTTTGTGCCTGTGTCGGCCAAAACCGGTGAAGGCATCGACCAGCTCTTAGAGCAAGTGTTGCTGCAAGCCGAAATTTTGGAGCTCAAGGCCCCCATCGACGCCATGGCCAAGGGCCTGGTGATCGAGGCCAAGCTCGACAAAGGGCGCGGCCCCGTGGCCACCATCCTGGTTCAATCGGGCACCTTGAATGTGGGCGATGTGGTGTTGGCAGGTCAAACCTTTGGCCGTGTTCGCGCCATGCTCGACGAAAACGGCAAACCGATCAAATCGGCGGGCCCCTCCATCCCGGTGGAAATCCAAGGCCTCACCGAGGTGCCCCAAGCAGGTGACGAGTTCATGGTCATGGCCGATGAGCGCCGGGCACGTGAAATCGCCACCTACCGGGCCGGCAAATTCCGCAACACCAAATTGGCCAAACAACAAGCTGCCAAATTGGAGAACATGTTCACCGACATGGCCGCTGGCGACGTCAAGATGTTGCCCATCATCGTCAAGGCCGATGTGCAAGGCTCGCAAGAGGCTTTGGCCTCATCCTTGCTCAAGCTCTCGACCGACGAGGTCAAGGTGCAAATGGTCTATGCCGCGGTGGGTGGCATCAGCGAAAGCGACATCAATTTGGCCATCGCGTCCAAAGCGGTGGTGATTGGTTTCAACACCCGAGCCGACGCCGGCGCCCGCAAGGTGGCCGAGGGCAATGGCGTGGACATCCGCTACTACAACATCATTTACGACGCGGTCGACGACCTCAAAGCCGCCATGTCGGGCATGTTGACCCCGGACAAAAAAGAAGAAATTTTGGGCACCGCCGAAATTCGCGAAGTGTTCAAGGTCAGCAAGATCGGCTCGATCGCGGGTTGCATGGTCACCGCGGGCTTGGTGCGGCGCAGTGCGCGTTTACGCTTGTTGCGCGACAACGTGGTCATCTTCACGGGTGAGCTGGAAAGCCTCAAGCGCTTCAAGGATGATGCGCGCGAGGTCAAAGAGGGCTTTGAGTGCGGCTTGAACATCAAGGGCTACAACGACATTTCCAAGGGCGATTTGATTGAGTTCTTCGAAATCAAAGAAGTGGCCCGGGTGCTGTGACGCCCTGGCGGCGCAGAACATGAAGTTGTATTGAGCTTGTGGCAACCAAAAAGTCATCTTTGCCCCACCGTGGTTTTCGGGTGGCCGATCAAATCCAACGCGATTTGACGGGCCTGATCGCCCGTGAACTCAAAGACCCACGGGTGGGCATGGTGACCATCAATGCGGTGGAAGTCACGCCCGACTACGCGCATGCCAAAGTGTTCTTCAGTTGCCTGGGCGGTGACGCCACTTTGGCCACCGAGGGGTTGAATCAAGCGGCCGGTTTTTTGCGCAGTGGTTTGTTCAAAAAACTGCACATCCACACGGTGCCCACCTTGCATTTTGTGTACGACCGAACCACCGAAAAAGCAGCCGACATGAACGCCTTGATTGCCAAGGCCGTTTCCTCTCGGGCCAAAGAGGACTGACCATGAACGCGCCACGCACCAGGGTGCAGCGGCGCCCTGTGCATGGGCTGCTGCTGTTGGACAAGCCATTGGGCATGTCGAGCAACCACGCCTTGCAAAAAGCCAAATTCCTGTTGCGCGCTGAAAAAGCCGGTCACACCGGCACACTCGACCCCTTGGCCAGTGGTGTATTGCCCTTGTGTTTTGGCGCAGCCACCAAGTTTTCGCAAATCCACCTCGATGCCGACAAAGCCTATGAGGCGGTGGCCAAAATGGGCCAAACCACCAGCACCGGTGACGCCGAAGGCGAGGTGCTGGCCCAATGCGAGGCCACTTTTTCATCCGATGATCTGCGCCAAGTGGAACGCACCCTCAGCGGTCCGATCCAGCAAACCCCGCCCATGCACAGCGCCTTGAAAAAAGATGGCAAAGCCTTGTACGAATACGCCCGCGAGGGCTTGACGGTGGAGCGGGCGTCGCGCGCCATCACCATCCATTCCTTGCGCTTGCAAGAAATCGAGGCCCAAGACGGCCTGCGTTGTGTGCGCATGTGGGTGGATTGCAGCAAAGGCACCTACATCCGCACGCTGGCCGAAGACATGGGCAAAGCACTGGGTTGCGGTGCGCATTTGATCAGCCTGCGCCGCACCCGCAGCGGCCCCTTTGGGGTGGCCGATTGCATCACGCTCGAACAATTGGCGGCCATGGACGACGACCAACGCCAGTCCCAACTGCGCCCGGTGGACAGCTTGTTGCAAGGTCATCAACCCATCACATTGGAGCCGCATGATTCAGGGCGCTTCTTGAGTGGCTTGCGCCGCCGAGGGGCTTGGCCTGATTGCGAACACGTATCTGTCTACGGACAAGACCCCCACAGCCTTTTGGGCACGGCCCATGTCAAAGCCGGCGAACTCATCCCGACGCGACTGCTCAGCCCGCTAGAAATCAAATCCCTTTTGGAGAACCCTGCATGACTCAACAAATTCGCAACATCGCCATCATCGCCCACGTCGACCATGGCAAAACCACCTTGGTGGACCAATTGCTCCGGCAATCGGGCACATTCCGCGCGAATGAAAAAATCACCGAGCGGGTGATGGACAACAACGATTTGGAAAAAGAGCGTGGCATCACCATCTTGGCCAAAAACTGCGCAGTGAGTTGGAAGGGCACCCACATCAACATCGTGGACACCCCTGGACACGCCGACTTTGGCGGCGAGGTTGAACGGGCCTTGTCCATGGTCGATGGTGTGGTGTTGCTCATCGATGCGGTGGAAGGCCCCATGCCGCAAACCCGCTTCGTCACCAAAAAGGCCTTGGCGTTGGGCTTGAAGCCGATTGTGGTGGTCAACAAAGTGGACCGCCCCGGCTCGCGCCCCGATTACGTGATCAATGCCGCGTTTGATTTGTTTGACAAACTCGGCGCCAGTGAAGACCAATTGGATTTCCCAGTGGTTTACGCCTCTGGTTTGAATGGCTGGGCCAGCATGAACGAGGGAACGCCTGGGGAGCAATGGGGGCCTGATTTGGGTGCCTTGTTTGACACCGTGCTGCAACACGTGCCAGCCCATGCCGGCGACCCCAACGCCCCCTTGCAGCTGCAAATCAGCTCGCTGGATTACTCGAGCTATGTGGGCCGCATTGGCGTGGGCCGCATCAACGCCGGCACCATCCGTCCCAACCAAGAGGTGTTGGTGATGCAAGGGCCCGAGCGCTCTTTAGGCAAAGCCAAATTGCTGCAACTGCTCAAATTTGAAGGCTTGGAGCGGGTGCAAGCCACCGAGGCAGGACCTGGCGACATTGTGTTGGTCAACGGCATTGAACAAGTCAATATTGGCGTGACGCTGACCGACCCCCAGTCACCCGCACCCTTGCCCATGCTCAAAATTGACGAGCCCACCTTGACCATGAATTTTTGCGTCAACAACTCGCCCTTGGCAGGCCGTGAAGGCAAGTTCGTGACCAGCCGCCAATTGCGCGATCGTTTGGACAAAGAGTTGCAAGCCAACGTGGCCTTGCGCGTGCAAGACACCGATGAAGACGGTATTTACGAGGTGTCTGGCCGTGGCGAATTGCACCTGACCATTTTGTTGGAAAACATGCGCCGTGAAGGCTATGAATTGGCCGTGTCCAAACCCCGTGTGGTGTACAAAGAAGTGAATGGCGAGCGCCATGAACCGATTGAAATGCTGACCGTTGACATCGAAGAGGGTCACCAAGGCGGTGTGATGCAAGCCTTGGGCGAGCGCAAAGCCGAGTTGGTCAACATGGAGCCCGATGGCCGAGGCCGGGTGCGCTTGGAATACCGCATCCCGGCGCGCGGTTTGATTGGTTTTCAAAATGAGTTTCTCAACTTGACCCGTGGCACCGGTTTGGCCAGCAACATCTTTGATGGTTACGAGGCATACCGGGGTGAAATTGCCAGCCGCAAAAACGGCGTGCTGATCAGCATGGATGACGGTGAAATCGTCACCTATGCCTTGGGCAAACTCGATGACCGTGGCCGCATGTTTGTGCGCCATGGCGACCCCGTTTACGAGGGCATGATCGTGGGCATCCACAGCCGTGACAACGATTTGGTGGTCAATGCCGTGCGCCAAAAACAATTGACCAACTTCCGCGTGTCGGGGAAAGAAGACGCGATCAAAATCACGCCGCCGATTGAGTTGACCCTGGAATACGCGGTCGAGTTCATTGAGGACGACGAATTGGTCGAGATCACCCCCAAAAGCATCCGTTTGCGCAAGCGCCACCTCAAGGAGCACGACCGCAAGCGTGCCAGCCGCACCGGAGCCTGAACATGTTGGCCGGGCTCAGCCATGGGCAAGCGGTGGGCTTGATGGTGGCCAATGCCGCCATGTGGTCCATCGCGGGCGTGGTCACGCGCCAATTGCACAGTGCCCAAAGTTTTGAAATCACTTTTTGGCGCAGCCTGTTCACCGTTTTATCGCTGTTGGTGTTGTTGCCCTTGACCCAAGGGCGCGATGTGTTCAAAGGCATGCGCCAAGGCGGCGTGTCACTGTGGTTGTCGGGGGTGTGCTGGTCGGTGATGTTCACCGCCTTCATGCTGGCCCTGACCATGACCACCGTGGCCAATGTGCTGATCACCATGGCCATGGGCCCCTTCTTTACCGCGCTGGTGGCCCGCGTGGTGCTGGGCCAGCCCATCGATGTACGCACTGCTCTTGCCATTGTGATGGCGGCCTTGGGCATCGCTTGGATGTTTGGCGCCGAAGTGGCCACCCAAGGTTGGCTGGGTTTTGTCGTGGCTTTGTGCGTGCCCCTGGCCGCTGCCGTCAATTGGACGGTGGTTCAGCGTGCTGCGGTGCGCGGTCTGGCGGTGGACTTGGCGCCGGGCGTATTGATCGGTGCGGCATTGTCGACCTTGGTGACCTGGCCCATGTCCCTGCCTTTCCAGGCCGTGGCCTCAGATGTGGCGTGGCTGGCCTTGCTGGGCCTGGTGCAACTGGCCATCCCGTGCTTGTTGTCCGTGGCTTGTGCCCGGGTGCTGAAAGCGCCCGAAGTCTCTCTGCTGGCCTTGCTTGAAGTGGTGTTTGGCATTTTCTTGGCTTGGGTGGGTGCTGGCGAGGCCCCTTCCTCATCGGTCATCTTGGGTGGTGCGATGGTGTTGGGCGCTTTGGGGATACACCAAGGTTTGGCTTGGCGCGAGCGCCTAAACCCTCTCAACTCAAATCACTAGGAGCGGCAAATGTCAGACGTGGTGTGTGAAATCAAATCTGGGGTGGGCCTGATCACCCTGAACCGGCCTCGGGCCTTGAACGCCTTGACCTTGTCCATGGTGCGCGACCTGACGGCTTGCCTGCTGGCTTGGCGTGACCACACCGAGGTGCTGGCGGTGGCCATCCGCGGCAGCCACAAAGAGGGCGTGTTCGGCCATTTCTGCGCCGGCGGGGACATCCGTTTTTTTCACCAAGCCGCTTTGGCCGGTGACCCGGCTTTGGAAGACTTCTTCACCGAGGAATACACCCTCAACCACTTGATACACACCTACCCCAAGCCCTATATCGCCTTCATGGACGGCATCGTGATGGGTGGCGGCATGGGCTTGTCCCAGGGGGCGGCATTGCGCTTGGTCACCGAGCGCACGCAAATGGCCATGCCCGAAACCCACATTGGCTTGTTTCCTGACGTGGGCGGGGGTTTCTTTCTCAGCCGATTGGCCGGGGCTTGTGGCGAATATTTGGGATTGACCGGTCAAACCTTGGGTGGCAGCGAGGCCGTGGCCGTGGGATTGGCCGATGCACAAGCGGCCAGCAGCCAATTGCCCCATTTGTGGGCGGGCTTGACCTCTCAAGTGTGGCCTGACGGTAAAGCTGTGCTGAACTGGCTGCGAAGCCAAGTCGACACCCAGTTGCCCGCAGCGCCCGTTTGGCAGCACGTTGATATGCAAGAGGTCTTTGCCCTGCCCACGGTGATGGCCATGCTGGATGCCTTGACCGCTATGGGCCAAGGACCTGGGCCCAACGCCAATTGGGCGCAAACCACCTTGGCGGTGCTGCACCACCGCTCGCCCCTGATGCTGTGCGTGGTGTTGGCGCAAATTCGCCGTGCGCGTGGTTTGTCGCTGGCAGATGACTTGCGCATGGAGCGCGACATGGTCCGGCATTGTTTCCATGGGCGCCCCGTGGCCGACAGCGAAACGGTCGAAGGCATCCGTGCTTTGGCGGTGGACAAAGACAAACAGCCCCAGTGGAAGCCGCAGCAGGTTTCAGAAGTGGTTGCCGCTGAAGTCGAATCTTTCTTCAGCCATCCCTGGCCAGCCCATGCACACCCCTTGCGGGGCTTGATTTAAGAAGCTGAACCGCACCCGCCGATAAGTTTCGGCGGACCCTTCACCGAGACAGGGTGTGCAGGGGAATGTCTTGGCTGATGGCCAAGCGGTCCAATTGACGCCGCGTTTGCCCGGCAAAAAACTGGGCCACCGCTTGATGCGCCTGCGGCGTGTGGGGCGTATGGGGGCCCACCTGGGTCATTCCAGCGGCAGTTAACAAGCGCTTGGCGAAATGCGGCTCCAGGGCTGCCACCGCCACACGGCCGTCTTGACAGGGGTAGATTTGGTAGCCCGCATGGGCCCCACCCACAGCGCCCTTGGGCGTGGTCAAACCCCAGTGTCTGGGCAAGGCCAGATAGGCGGCCGCATCGCTCAAAGCCACTTCCAGCAGCACGCCTTTGCCCTGGGTTCGCCCGGGTTGCGCGCGCAGCATCAAGGCCTTGAGCACCGCTTCGCTGGCCATCAGCGAGCCGCCCATGTCGGCAAACAAACTCGCGGGCAATTGCAGGCCATCAACCAAGCCTTGCTCGGCCACATAGGTCAGGTCATGCCCGGGCTCTTCGGCGCGGGCACCGGGGGCTCCGACGATGGCCACGCAACTCAGTGTCGGGTATTGCTGTTGCAAGCTTTTCCAGCCCAAGCCCAGCTTGTTCAAGGCCGAAGGCCTGAAAGAGGTGAGGAGCACATCGGTGTTGCGCAACAAGCGCTGCAACAGGGCTTGACCGGGGGCGGTTTTGAGGTCGGCTTGCACCGCTAGCACCCCTTGGTGCATGGTTTGGTAGGCCTTGGGTCGGTACTGGGCCATCGGGTCGCCGCTGGTGATGGTGGCACCCGGTGGGGCAGGGGGTTCGAGTTTGGTGCAATGCGCACCCATGGCCTGCAAGCGCATCAATGCGGCAGGGCCTGGCAAGTTCAACGCCAGGCTGAGCACGCGCACGCCGCGCAACACGCGCTGTTGACGGGGGTTGGAAGTCAGCCCCTCGGTTGAACTGGTTTTGGATGCGGCCATCGTTCAGTGTTGTGCAAAGTCCAGGGGCAGCCCGACATAGTTTTCGGCCAAGGCGGTCGATGCAGCGCGGCTGTTGACCAAGTAGTGCAGCTCGGCATCTTGCATTTTTTGGCCGAAGGCGCCGTTGTCTGGAAAGCGGTGCATCAGGTTGGTCAGCCACCAGGAAAAACGCTCCGCGCGCCAAATGCGGGCCAAACAACGGTCTGAATAGGCGTCGATGCCCGCGTCGCTGCGCTCGGCGTAATGCTCGATCAAGGCGGCGCTCAAATACTTCACATCCGAGGCCGCCAGGTTCAAACCTTTGGCCCCGGTGGGTGGCACGATGTGCGATGCGTCTCCGGCCAAAAACATGCGGCCAAAACGCATGGGCTCGGCCACATAGCTGCGCAACGGGGCAATGCTTTTTTCAATCGACGGGCCGGTGATGATTTGCTCGGCCAGGGCCGGGTCCAGGCGGCGGCGCAAGGCGTCCCAAAAGCGCTCATCGCTCCAATCGCTGACCTGATCGCTCAAGGGGCATTGCACGTAGTAGCGGCTGCGGGTGAGGCTGCGCATGCTGCACAGTGCAAAGCCCTCGGCGCTGTTGGCGTACACAATGGCGTGCGGCGAGACCGGCGGCACATCGGCCAAGATGCCCAGCCAGCCAAAGGGATACACCCGTTCAAACTCTTGCAAACTGCCAGCCGGTACGCTGGCGCGGCACACACCGTGAAAGCCATCGCAACCGGCAATGAAGTCGGCGTCAATGCGTTTCGCCTGGCCTTCGTGTTGGCACAACACATACGGGTGAGGCCCATCAAAGCCATTGACGCTGACATCTTCTGCGCTGTACCAGGTGGTCAAGCCAGCGGCTGCGCGGGCGTTCATCAGGTCGCGGGTCACTTCGGTTTGGCCATAAGCGGTGACCGATTTGCCACCGGTCAAGCCGGTGATGTCGATGGCGTGGCGTTGGTTTTGGAACACCAACTCAATCGCATGGTGGGGCGTGCCCGCTTGGGTCACGGTGGCCCCCACACCGGCCTCATGCAGCAAGTCCAGCGTGACCTGCTCCAAGATGCCCGCGCGGATGCGGCCCAGCACGTATTCGCCGCTTTGGCGTTCCACGATGATGTTGTCAATGCCGGCTTTGTGCAGCAAAGCCCCCAACAACAAGCCCGACGGGCCAGCGCCCACGATGACCACTTGGGTGCGCACAGTGTGTGTCATGAGAAGTTCAGTTCAGTGAAAAATGATTCGGTCAGTGACCAATGATCTTGGCCAAAAAGTCTTGGGTGCGTTCGTGTTGGGGGTTGTCAAAAAAGGCTTGCGGTGAGTTCTGCTCCACGATTTGGCCTTGGTCCATGAAGATCACCCGGTCGGCCACGGCTTTGGCAAAACCCATTTCATGGGTCACGCACAGCATGGTGATGCCTTGTTCGGCCAGCTCGACCATCACATCCAACACCTCTTTGATCATCTCTGGGTCCAGCGCCGAGGTGGGTTCGTCAAACAACATGACCTGAGGTGTCAGGCACAGGGCCCGGGCAATCGCCACCCGTTGTTGTTGGCCGCCAGAGAGTTGCAAAGGGTATTTGTGGGCTTGCTCGGCAATGCGCACCCGCTCGAGTTGCTGCATGGCGCGCTCGGTGGCGTCTGCCACGGAAAGCTTGCTCACTTGGATCGGGGCCAGGGTGAGGTTTTCCAGCACCGTCAGGTGCGGAAACAAATTGAACTGCTGAAACACCATGCCGACTTGTTTGCGCACCAGGTCGATGGCGCGCAAATCTTCGCCCAACTCGATGCCCGCCACGGTGATGCGGCCTTGTTGGTGCTCTTCCAAGCGGTTGATGCAACGGATCAGGGTGGACTTGCCCGATCCCGAGGGGCCGCAAATGACAATGCGCTCACCTTTGCGCACTTGCAAATCGATGTCGCGCAGCACATGGAAGGGGCCAAACCATTTGTTGACTTTTTCAAAGGAGACAATGATGTCCGAGCTCATGGGGAAGGGTCCTTGGTGGCAATGGGGTCAGCGTGCTTGGCTGCGTTGCAGCCGGTGTTCTACCCACAGGCTGTAGCGCGACATGGCAAAACAAAACGCAAAATAAATGAGGGTGATGAACAAATAGCCTTCAATTTTGAAGGGGCGCCACAGGGGGTCGCCATTCAGGGCCAAGCCCAAAGCGCCAGACAGCTCATACAAACTGACGATGGTGACCAAAGAGGTGTCTTTGAAGATGGCGATGAAGTTGTTCATGATGCCCGGCACGACATGGGCCAGGGCTTGGGGCAAGATGATGATGCGTTGGGTTTTCCAGTAACCCAGCCCCAAACTGGCCGCCGCTTCGTATTGACCCCGGGGAATGGCTTGCAAGCCGCCGCGCACAATTTCAGCGGTGTAGGCCGCCGAAAACAAAGCGATGCCCACCAACACGCGCAACAACACATCGGGCGTGGTGCCAGCGGGCATGAGCAATGGAAACATGAAGCTGGCCATGAACAACACCGAAATCAAGGGCACGCCCCGGACCAATTCCACATAAGTCACGCAAATGGTTTTGATGGCCGGCAAATCACTGCGCCGACCCAGCGCCACCAACACAGCCAGCGGAAAGGCCAGGGCGATGGACAGCGACGACAACATGAGGGTCAGTGGCAAGCCGCCCCATTGATCGGTGGGCACGGGGCTCAACCCCAGAGAAAAACCGAACAAGCGACCACCCATCAAACCCAAAAAGGCCAGCCACACGACCACCCAAGCCCCCACCAAGCCCATGCGCCAAAAAGCCCGCATGCAGCTGACGACCAACAAAGTCATCAACAAGCCGCAGGCCAATAAGGGCCGCCATTGCTCGGCAAACGGGTAGCGACCAAAAATGATCAATCGGTATTTTTCGCTCACCACACCCCAGCATGCGCCGATGCCGCGAATGGATTGGCAGGCGTCGGCGTCAGGCTTGAATTGCGCGTGCCACACCGCCCAAGACCACAGCTGGGGCAGCAGCCACAAGCCCAACAGCAACAGGGACACCGTGGTCACCGTGCTGGTGCGGTTGGCAAACAGGTTTTGCCGCAGCCACAAACGCCAGGAGGTTTGGCCCACCGGTGGTGTGCGGGGGGCAATGTGGTGCAGCGAAATGGCCATCTTCAACGCTCCCGAATGGCCATGCGTTGGTTGAAGGCGTTCATCAGCGCCGAGGTGCCCAAAGACAGGCACAAATACACGGCCATGATCAGGGCAATGCACTCCACCGCCCGGCCTGTTTGGTTGAGGGCGGTGTTGGAAATGCTGACCAAATCGGGGTAACCAATGGCGACAGCCAAAGAGGAGTTTTTGGTCAGGTTCAGGTATTGGTTGGTCAGGGGCGGAATGATCACCCGCATGGCCTGGGGCAACAGCACTTGGCGGGTGGTTTGCCAATTGGACAAGCCTATGCTTTTGGCGGCCTCCAGTTGGCCGCGCGGCACCGACACAATGCCCGCGCGCACCACCTCTGCCACAAAAGCCGAGGTGTAAAAACTCAGGCCCAGGGTGATGGCCAAAAACTCCGGGGTCAGGCTGATGCCTTGGGTGATCTCGCCATCGAGCCACAGGGGCACATCCCACACCAGGCCTTGAACGCTGGTATCCCACACAGGAACCGGAAAAGAAAACCCGTTTTTGCTCAGGAAAAACCAATCGTTGAAGTGCAAGGGGCTTTGGCTGTCTGGCATGAACTCGACCAGCAACACGTACCAAATCAGCAGCTGAAGCAGGATCGGCACGTTGCGAAACAGCTCTGTGTAGGCATAGCCCAAACCACGGGCCAAAGCGTTATGGGACACCCGCCCCACACCGATCAAGGTGCCCAAAATGGTGCAAAAAGCGATGCCCACCACCGACACCCGCAAGGTGTTGAGCAGGCCCACCCAAAACGCACGCCAATAAGGCTCGCTGGAGTCGAAGTCAATCATCGACTCGCCGATGTCAAACCCGGCATTGGCCCATAAAAAATCAAAGCCGCTTTGGATGCCACGCGCTTTCATGTTGGCCAAGGTGTTGCTGAGCAACCAAGCCAACAGCAAGCCCAAGCCCAAGAGCAAGGCCAACTGGTAGAGCCAGCGGCGCGTTTGTTTCTGGTGCCAAAAAGATCTGTTCATGCCAAATAAAAAGGATGGCCCCACCAGGGGCCATCCTTCAGCAGGTGATCAGCGAATGGGCGGGGCGTATTGCAAGCCGCCTTTGGCCCACTGGGCGTTGGGGCCGCGCTTGAGCGCCAGCGGGGTTTTTTCACCCACGTTGCGCTCAAAAATTTCACCATAGTTGCCGCTGGTGCTGATGGCGCGCACCAGCCATTCGCGGTCCAGACCCAACAATTTGCCCGTGTCGTCGCTCTTGCCCAGCAAGCGCATGACCACCGGGTCGGTGCTCTCCGCTTTGAGTTTTTCGATGTTGGCAGCGGTGATGCCATATTCCTCGGCTTCCACCAGGCCGTAGATGACCCACTTCACAATGGCAAACCACTCGTCATCACCCCGGCGCACCAAGGGGCCCAGGGGCTCTTTGGAAATCAATTCCGGCAGGATGGCATGCTCTTTCGGGTCTTTGGCCTCTTTGGAGCGGATGGACGCCAAACCAGAGGCGTCGGTGGTGTAGGCCTTGCAGCGGCCTGCAAAGTAGGCCGCATTGGCGGCTTCGAGCTTTTCGAACACCACGGGCTTGATGGCCAGGTTATTGGCTTTGGAGAAGTCGGTCAGGTTTTTCTCGGTGGTGGTGCCAGACTGCACGCAAACCGTGGCGCCTTTGAGTTGTTTGGCGCTTTTGATGCCGGCCTTGACGGGCACCATGAAACCTTGGCCGTCATAAAAGGTCACAGCAGTTTGGTGCAAGCCCAAAGATGCATCGCGGGTCAAGGTAAACGTGGTGTTGCGCGACAGCACATCGATCTCACCCGACTGCAGCGCGGTGAAGCGTTGGGGGGCCGACAAAGGCACATAGCGAACCTTGTCGCCACTGCCCAAAACAGCAGCCGCCACGGCACGGCACACATCCACGTCCAAACCCGTCCATTTGCCTTGGCTGTCGGCCGCGCCGAAACCGGCCAAACCGGTGTTGACGCCACAGACCATTTGGTCACGCTGCTTGACGGTGTCGAGGGTTTTGCCGGCCCAAGCGCTGGAGGAGAACAACAACGACAAGCCAATGGCTGCGGCGCCACTGAGGGCGGCTTTGACGGATGGGTTTTTCATGGTCGATCCTTCGTGAATGTGAATGCCAGATGACATTGTGCTTCAAAAGGATGGGCCAACCTGGCAGCCTCACTGGGGGGTGGTCATTCCATCCGAGGAGAGGATTTCGAAGCACTGCGTGGTTTTGGCTGCAAATAAAGAATGGCGCTCACGAGGGGAAAGTCTTGGCAGGCATTAGAATGTGCGCATCGGGGCGTAGCGCAGTCTGGTAGCGCATCTGGTTTGGGACCAGAGGGTCGTAGGTTCGAATCCTATCGCCCCGACCATTGAGCAAAAGGCCCTTCACAGGGCCTTTTTTTCATACGTCTGCCCGTAGCTCAGTTGGATAGAGCAACAGCCTTCTAAGCTGTGGGTCGGGGGTTCGATCCCCTCCGGGCAGGCCAAAGCCTCATTTCATGTCACCCCATAACACTTCAAAAGCTGCGTTGCTCATAGCCGCCCAACACAAGGGACGGTATGGCGCTCACCGTCAAGGTCTCTACCTAGAAGGATCTCATATGAAACGTTTTTTAACTTCTTTGTCGGCACTGATGTTCGGCTTACTTTGGGGGCCAACTGGGGCTCAAGTCACCAGCTCTGGATATCCAAACAAACCAGTTGAACTGGTGGTGTCTTTTGCGCCAGGCGGTGGTGTTGACACCATGGCTCGCGTGTTTGCCGAAGTAGCACGTCCTCATTTTCCGCAACCGCTGGTGGTAGTGAACAGGCCCGGAGCGAGCGGCTCTTTGGGGTTGTCGCATGTGGCTCAAGCACCAGCCGATGGTTACAAAGTAGCCATGGTTTTCATCGAATTACTGACCATTCCCTTGATGGGAATTTCCAAAGTGCAACACGAGGACTTCGTTCCCATTGCAAAACTGGCCGCTGACCCGTCCACCGTGGCTGTGCGCGCAGATGCGCAGTGGCAGAACCTGGAAGACTTCATGGCTCACGCCAAAGCCAACCCAGGCAAGCTGACGTTTTCAAATGCAGGCAATGGCTCGATTTCTCATATCGCGGCCGCCTCATTGGCTCAAAAAACTGGATTGCAATTCACCCATGTGCCTTACCAAGGCTCTGGGCCGGCGGTATTGGGCTTGTTGGGCGGGCAAGTCGACGCGACGGCGGTGAATTTTGCGGCTTTGAATGCGCACATCACCAGCGGTAAGGTGCGCGTGCTGGCCTCGATGTCAGAGCGGCGGTATCCCAACCTAGACCGTGTGCCAACCTTGCGTGAAAAGGGAATCGACTTGACGGTGGATGTCTGGCGTGGCTTGGCCGTGGCCAAAAACACCCCCAAAGAAGCGGTCGATGCCTTGCGCCTATTGGCCTCCAAAGCAGCCAATGACCCCCAGATGCAAGAAAGTGTTCGCAAGCAAAGCCTGACCTTGGCGTATGAGGATGGCCCTGAATTTCAAAAAACATGGGTCAAGGAAAGCCAGCAGCTCAAGCAAACCATGGGTTTGATTGATCTGAAAAACTAGTTCTGCTTGACCCAAGCCTTCATTCGATCCCCTCCGGGCAGGCCATTGGGACATGCTGCGGGGGATCGCGGTTTTAAAAGTCCAGCGCCAAACCCAAAGCAAATGCATCCACCGAGGTCAAACCCTTGTGGTAGTAAGACATGTAGTCAAACACCACACTCATGTCTTTCTCAATCGCGGCCTTGGCACCCAGGCCATAAGAAAAACTCAGAAACTTATTGTCCGCAGCGGTCAGGCCAGAGGGGTAGGCGCTGAGCGTTCTCTCGCCGCTGGCCATGCCCAGCTTGCCAAAAATCTCCAGGTCTTTGCCGAGGTTGCGCCGTGCCTTGATGTAGATGCCATACAGGTTGTTGATTTCTCCCGCCACGGAGCTGCTGGTGCCTGCGGTGCTGACATAGGTGTTCTCGGCATTGCGCACACTGAAACCCAACATGCCCTCATAGCCAAACGTGGCACTGGTTTTTTTGCCGAAGGAGACGCGCAAAGCGGTCGGGCCCAAGGTCAAGCCAGGCTCGGCATACTTGACCGTGCTGATGGATGTCTCCATGTAGAACACCTTCTCCGGGACTGGAGGGGGCTTCAGTTGTGCCAGCGCGGGGGCTGTTGCGACAAGGCCCAACAGGGCGGCAATCATTTTGTTCAAGGCATCACTCCACATGCTGTCACAGCAAATGGGAACACTGAAGCAATTAACAAGCCACCGTCACGCTTGGTCCCCCATGGAACCCCAATGATCGAGAGCGGCAATACCTTGCCACTGAGAAGCCCTTTGAAAGGCAGGACCCCAGTCACTGCGGTCAATGCTTGCCGCTGCATGCAGCCATGCACCAGGCGTGGTTTGGCGTCAGTTGAAGTGGCGCCAACAGGGTTGCTCGGCCAACACTTCACCTTTGTTGGTCAAGCAAAAGTTTTTGTTCACATGCTTGGCACCATCGGTGATGATGTAAGAGCGGTAGAGGGTTTTGTCTTTGGACACATACATCACCGCACTGCGCATGTGGCTGCATTTATCGCCCAAGATGCACGAGCGCATGGCGTCTGAAGTGGGGTAGAGGTCCACCGCCACGATGGGGCGCTTTTTGCCGAGTTTGGTTTTGATCAAGCGCACGGCGCAGGTGTGTCCATCGACCTTTTCCAAGGCGAGGGACTCCAGCAAACCATTGACCTCTTCGACCAACAATTCCCGGTACCACTGGCCCAAGATGCCGCGGCACAGGTAGTAGTCCTCCAGGTCGGTTTTGTGAAAAGGCTCGGTGAAAGGACGGCGCTCCGCATCAAAATAAAACATGGGCTCTTCGCCAAAGGTGCGGGTGGGGCGTTCAACCGCCTTGGGGGCTTCTTTGCCTTTGGCCGCCGGCTTGGCCGGCGCAGGGTCGGACGCCCATGCCGAGGGCGCAAAGCCCAAGGAGAGTGACATGACCGCGCAGCAAATGTAATAAAAAGTTTTTTGAATCATCGTTTCACACCAGGGTGACACCCTTGAATCGGCCTCAGGCTGCGGGACTTGAGGTCTGCGTTGACAGCGCAGCGGGCCAGTTCATCAGTCCACCGTGTAGCAGGTGGTGTCGGGGTGCCATTTGCCTTTGGACGTGACACAGTGCTGGGCAATCATCTTGCGGTCCATGTCGGACAAAAAGTACGACCGGTAAACCCCGTTGCCGGTGCGCGGCAGCAAGTTGACGCTGCGAAAGGCCGGGCAGCGCTCGCGCACCACACACTCTTGCATGGCGACGCGGCTGGTGTAGAGGTGGATGCTCAAACGCCCAGGCGCCAAGCTGCGACTGGTGCCCACACTGACCACACAAAAATCGCCTTTGACGAAAGGCATTTCGACCATTTCGGCAAAGTAGTTCATTTCGGCGCTGATCAACTGCCTGAACCAGGGGGCCACCACACCATCGCAGTCGTAAAAGTCCAATTTGGACGTTTGGTGCATGATTTCTTTGAGCGGTACGTTTTGCTCATTGAGGTTGAGCATGGGCTCCTTGCCCGAGGTCGGCGGGCGCGCCTTCAAGGCCATTTGGGGCTCTTTTTTCAGCGGCTTGGAAAAACTGGGTGCGGCTTCTTCAGGCACCTTTTCCACCGGGGCCTTGCTGGCTTTCTCGGGGTAAGGCTTGTAATTCGGTGCAGGTTTGTCCTGCGCCCAAGCCCCTGAAAACCAGGTCAAGCCCATGAAAAGTGCAAAGAAAAGGAAGGGCAGTCGCATGGTCACATGGTAGCGGGCCAGTGGGGGCCCGTGAAATATTGAATTTATTGATTTATAGCAAAAGTCATGCCGCTTAAAGTACAGTTGAATGGTGTCGAATAGAGATGTATGAAAACGCGGATTATTGCTGTCATTTTTTCCTGCCTG